>CALKLO010000046.1 GCA_937991945.1 uncultured Granulosicoccus sp. | reverse complement strand
GCCAGCTGTTTCTTCTGAGCTTGCATAGCCATGATTTTCTCTTCAACCGTGTTGCTAGCAACCAGCTTATAAATAAACACGGGCTTGTCTTGACCAATACGGTGAGCACGGTCACTGGCCTGATTCTCGACAGCTGGATTCCACCATGGGTCGTAGTGAATGACCGTGTCAGCAGCGGTGAGGTTCAGCCCGGTACCACCAGCCTTTAAGCTGATGAGAAACAGGGGGATATCGCCGTGTTGGAATGAATCAATCACTTCATCACGTTTGCGCGTTCTACCTGTCAGTTTTGCGTAGCGAATTTCACGTTTGTTCAGCTCGCCTTCAATGATGCCCAGCATCTCAGTGAACTGAGAAAACAGCAGGATTTTCTTACCTTCGCTAATCAGCTCATCGAGCATCGACATGAGTAGGTCAGTTTTTGCCGACTCGTGAACACCGCGAGCACTGTCTAATTTAACCAATCCTGGGTGACAACAGGTTTGACGAAGCTTGAGTAGAGCATCAAGCATTTCAATATGGCTTCTCGCTAAGCCTCTTTCTGCCAACAAAGCGCGAACGCGTTGTTCCATGCTGATACGAATGCTTTCGTAGAGTCTAGCTTGGGTCGGCTCGAGGGTAACTTCGCGAACAATGACTGTTTTAGGTGGTAACTCTGTCGCCACCTGTTCTTTTCGACGCCTTAGCAAAAAGGGACGAATAAGTGCGCTTAATCGGCGTTGCCTTTCGACACTAGCGTGATTTTCAATGGGTGTTCTGAAGTAGCGATTGAAGTGCTTGCGTGAGCCTAAGAAGCCAGGCATTAGGAAGTCAAATTGCGACCAGAGTTCACCGAGATGATTCTCAAGCGGGGTGCCGGTTAAGCAAATGCGTCGCTCAATAGTGAGTGTTTTAAGTGCTTGAGTGACTTTCGCCGTTGGGTTTTTAATGGCCTGTGCTTCATCGAGCACGACACAACCAAAGTTTTGCTGACCCAGCAGTGTGATATCGCGTGTTACCAATGCATAGCTGGTGATCACAATATCAACAGGGTTCGTGGTGAGTTCTTCCAGCTTACGCTGAGTGCCATGCCAAATAAGCGTCGTGAGACCTGGTGTGAATTTCGCTGCCTCACGTTGCCAGTTACCCAGCAAACTGGTGGGTGCAACAATCAGCGTGGGTTTGGTTTGTCGCCCAATATCTCTTTCTTGTTGTAAGTGACCCAGTGTCTGTACCGTTTTACCCAATCCCATGTCATCGGCAAGAATACCGTTGAATCCGTATTCAGAGAGAAAACTGAGCCATGCCATACCATCGAGCTGGTAAGGGCGAAGGGTGGCGTTAACATTGACGGGCGCGTCTGAGTTGTCGATGCCATCGAAGTTGCGAAGCTTTTCGGCTAACTCAAATACATTTTGAGCTTGATTCCATGCAACGCTGACGCCTTGCTTCTGCCAATGACTCTCGAGTGTGTCGAGTGTGTTGGCCCGTTGTCTGGGCAATCTAAAATGCTCAGCGGTGCTTGGGTCGTCATACAGCTCCATAAGCGTCTCAGCAACAGGTGCGAAGACCTCAGGTGCTACTTCCAACCACTGACCATCGTCTGCTTGAAGCAAAATAGAACTGTCACGGGAATCGCCTTGTAGCCAATCAATAACTAGGGGCAGTAAATCAAAGTGCTGATCGTCGTGGCGTAGCTTTAATGCCATGTCAAACCAATTAGAGGTTGTTTCACTAACCGTGGCCTCAATTTGCGTCACTGATTTAAAATTCAAATCGAATGGTTCGCGAATTTGTACGGTCCAACCCCGATTATTAAGTTCGGTGCGCTCATTGAGCAGCTCGCGCCAAGAGTGGGCGATGCGCTGCACCTCTTTAGAGCGTGGTTGTTTGTCAGCTTTGGAATAAAACTCAGAGTCGTTGGCCATGGCGGCTTCGAATTCTGGGAATTGCTTGCCAAAATCTACGGCGTAGCGAATCTCTGCTGGCAAATCTCTTTTCAGGACAAGTGGTTTGCCATCTGTTGTTTTGCCTTCTAGCGTCGCGTCAGCGTCCATGCCATCAAAGGGCAGGAGATAGTCAGCATAACGAAACTTGATTGATGCATAAAAGTCTCGTATGTCGGCACTGTCATCGCGTGACTGAAGGACGAGGACCGGTTGCGGTGCTTCGTCAATACGGACAAAGTTAGGCTCTCTTGGAAGCGGCAGTGTGCTGTCTGGAAGGCGTGAGGCCAAATAGTTACTGACCGCTTGGGCATGAGCTTCAGGCAGGGGGGGCGCTTCGACAAATTGAGTCAGTAAGCCAACTGGCGGTGCTTGGTCGAGCTGGCCTGCGTCACCCTTTTCAGGGTCAAGGTACCAAGGTGGATCAGACGGTATTAGCGTCCATTCGTCAACATCAGGCAAACTTGTTGTGAGCTTGAAACTGCTGTCATCTTGCAGATGCCATGCGAAATCTAATTTACGGGTGGTGCCTCGCGTGAGTGGTTCTTCGCGTTCAGGCCCCCAAAAAGTACGACCGGTATCGACTAATTTGTTCATGAGTAGATGACCGATGTCACCTTCAATAGTGAGTTCTCGGTAAGAAAAATCACTTTGCTTGCCAATCGCTAGTTCGAGAATGGCACGATCGCTTTGCAGCACCCAATCAGGGTGGTAGTAGTGACCGTTGTATCGATACGGAGTTTCTTTTCCATAGCCGCCACGTTTAAGTAATCGGCTTTGTAAAATCTGCAGCGTGATACCACTGACGTTTTGTGACAGCGCAGATTGATCTAGTTGATAGAAGAGTAGTGGCTCGCCCGGCTCATGATGCTCGTGGAGAGGGGCGGCTTTGCGGCCTTGCTCAACCACTTTTTGCAACCAGCGATTGACCGCTCGCAACATTTGATCGTCAGCGGTTGGGGAAGCTGTCTGTTGGTCGATCCAGCTCAGTAGGGTTGCAGCAACGTGTTTACAGTTGCATCGTGCCGGGCAGCTGCATTCACCGTCAAAGCGATGGGGTGCGATGGTTATGCGAGCGTGGTAAGGCTCCGATTGGCTACCTTGCACAGTGCCGCATAAAACGCTGCCATCAGGTACCCAGTCGACCTCTTGAACGGCCCCACTGGCCTTGTAGACTTGTCCACGGGAGGTGGCCACAGAACCGCAAAGTTCTATGACATCGTCGAAGTTGAGTACACGAGGCTGATTGTTCACCGGAGGATTGTAACCGCTTGAGTCAATGGGTATGTGCCTACTCGAAAACTTTTAAAGAATAGATGTCAAAAAGGAACGACCTTGCCTGATTTTTGGCAACAATAAGTCCTTATGCAAGCTTTGCAGCAAGTAGGACAGTTGTGGAGGCTTTAGTTCGCAACACCATCCAAGTTAGGACCATGCTGCGGCCAAAGAATCGCTATCTAGGACGCTGGAGTTGGTATGATTTTTTTGCTAGCTAACAGGTAAGCTCTATGCGCTAGCCACCTAAAGCTGGAAGCGTCTGCAAAAAGCCATTGATAGCAGCAGCGACCGGTTCTGGGGTGTCCATATGCAAATGATGCTGGCCGGGAAGCATGACAGAATGATTGTTCACAAGCGCTGCCAACCGAGCCTTGGATTCATGACGGTTGTGCAGCAGTCCGTCGTCAGCCATCACTGTAAGTGTGGGGCATTGCACCGCTGCTAATACACTGAGTACTTGTTCCTCTGTCTGATACTGGCTGGAGGCCATGCGCCATCGCGGATCGAATCGCCAGCGATACCCGCCCTCATCCTCAACGACTTGTCGGTCGATAATTAGCTTGGCCGAGCTAGGTGCCATTTTTGCCGCTCGAAGGCGAGCCTCAATGGCGGCTTGTTTGGTGTTGAAAAGCCTAGAGGCAAATTTTGAAGGGTCAAGCTTATCGCTCATGGCCTTTGCCATTCTCTCTGGGAGTTTTTCAGCGGGCTCGCTCATAGGCCCGAGTGCTTCAATTAAGCTCAATGTCTGAATTGCATTGGGGCTGGCTGCCGCAAGCATGGGCGCCATGCAGCCACCCAACGAGTGACCTAGGACGTGACATTGTTGCCATCCCAAAGCGCTAATGATTTGAGTGAGCTGGTAACACAAGTCGTGAAGAGCGTAGCCGTGCTCAAGCGAATCACTGAAACCGCAGCCGGGTAAATCGATGGCGACTAAATCGAAAGCCGGAAGATAGGGCATGAGAGGGACAAAGCTGTTGGCATTGTCCAACCACCCATGAATGCACAAGAGCTTGGGAGCCTCGCTCATTGCTGGGTCGTGCTGCCGTATGCCTGCTATCGCATGGCCATCGACATCTAAGGTGATTGCTTCTATTCGAGGGCGCATAACGAACTTATAGAGAGTAATGAAATCGGAGGACTTCTGGGTCATCCGGATTATGTCCTGCTGTAAAACCAAGCGATCTCATGAGTGCCTGCATAGGCGAGTTTGAGGGCAGTACATCACCTTCTAAACTCACAAGGCCTTGAGATCTCGCGTGCTCTATCAACAGCTTCATGAGTGATGATGCTAAGCCCTTGCCTTTGCAGTTTTCAGCAATTGAAATGGCGAATTCTCCCATCTGGCGATCGCTGCTGATGACATAGCGACTGACCCCGATGACATTATCTGTCTCATTTGTTGCAACCAGTGCCATTTGTCTATCGTAATCCAGTTTGGTGAATTGAGCGATCATCTGCGGTGACAGCTCATTGATGGCATGCATGAATCGGAAATACCGAGACTCTGGTGACATCTCTTTAACCAAGTTTATGATCGACGTTGCATCTTCGGGTCGAACCGGTCGCAATTGAATGGGAGACCCATCCTTAAGCGTTGTTGATCGGATCCATTGCTGAGGGTAAGGGTGAATAGCTAAGTGCCCGTAAAGCATTTTGCTTTTTGAAGGTTCTAGGCACACTTCAACGTTGAGAGCGGTCGCACCATGCTCATCAACATTCAAGGAATTGATTTCTAGAGAGAAAATATTCGGCACTTCGCAGGCGAGTTCTGAGAGTCTTTGTAGCGTGTGAGCCACCGCCTCAAAGGCTAAGGATTCCTCTTGCCGCGACCAGTCCATATACATTCGGATATCTGGGCTTTGCAATAACTCTTCTATCAAGAAGCGATTCAATGGTGGTAGTTGCACTGAGCGTTGACTGACCACAGCCGCTAGTCGTCCGCCAATGCCAATAGAGAGTGTTGGACCAAACGTGGCATCTCTGACTATCGCCACGATGAGTTGCCGGCTATCGTTAGATTGTTCATCGGTTGTTTTGACGGGAATATCGAACAGTTCCATGAGCGTTCGGGTATCGCTGGCGTCTAAGCGTCTATGGCCATCTTGCATCGCACGTGCGACTAAGGTTCTTGCAGCGCTTGCATCAACTTTGGTGTTGCGTGATGTCGGGTTGGGTAGTTGTAGTAGTTGTTGTTGACTGACAAAGTATCGATGTAAAAAATCGAACCCATCCACGGCAGCTTCTGGTGTGCGAAAGGAGGGCACAGATGCCTTGGATAATATTTCTCGAGCATCTTTGACACTGGCATCACCCATCCAACAGGCCAGCACAGGTGTTTTCGAAGCGGGGCGTTGCAGTATCGCCTGAGTAATATCAATGGGGTCAACTCTGGAGTCGGGTACAAAGATGACTAGGATGGCATCGATGTTTTTAAATGTTTGCAGCTGTTCGATAGCCAGTGCGTACTGTTGGGCCATTTCTTCAGGTTTTCGAAGCACAATGGGATTGCTACCTGAGAATTGTGGGCCGAGAGCGTCTCTTAAGGAGTCAAGGTCTGTCTTGCTGAAGCGCGGTAATCGAAATTGCTTAATGTCCAAGCGCTCAACTGCCATCATGGTCGGGGCCGCACCGTTGCTAAGGATAGCTAAGCGATTGCCTCCAACCCGAGAACCTGTGGATAAAATTTTCGCCGCTGCAAATAAATTACTGAAGGTACGTATCCGTACAACACCGGCACGATTTAATGCCGTTTGGAAAACGTTATCGGATGAGAATACTTGTCCTGTCCGCGTGATCGCATCACAGTAGCGGGCACCTTCTTTGGTGGAGCGCATGAGTACAACTGGTTTGAGTCTGGCAGCTGCACTGAGAGCGCTTAAAAAGCCACGCGTTGCGCCGACTCTTTCTACGTACACAATAATCGCCCTTGTCTTTGCGTCTTCCGCCAGTAGGTCAATAAGGTCGGACAGGCTAATATCCGTATCGCTGCCCGTCAGTATGACTGCTGAAAAACCAACGTTGCTTGCCTGAGCCCAGTCCAGCATTGCTGTGCCTAAGGAGTTTGATTGGCTGGCGATGGCTAGTGTGCCTGGCTTCATGCCATTGAGGCTGTAGCTGACGTTCAAACCGATGGCAGGGCGTATCAAGCCGGTACTGTGCGGTCCAATTAGCCGTATGCCTAAAGAGCGAGCAAAGCTACCCAAAGACGAAAGCTCTTTTGCGCCAGTCATGACCATAGCAATGCGAATCTTCAGACGAGCACACTGAGTAAGCATTTTGCGCAACAAGCGGGCAGGGGTAATGATGATGGCTAAATCGGGTGTCTCTGTTAGCGATTTAAGATCTGGAAGGCAGGTTTTGCCAAGCACAGACTTGTAGCGAGGGTTAATTAAGAACAGCTCGCCGCTATACCCACTTTGAATTAAATTGCGAGTGACGGTATAGCCTATGGAATCGGTTCGATCGCTAGCGCCAATGACGACGACAGAGCTAGGGTCGAGCAATTTTTCCAAATGTAGGGTAGACATGTCTTAGATGGTACAGCAGGTGCCCCACTTAATTTTGTCACAACACTAATCGCCTGCGCCCTAGCTGGTATATTTACGGGCATCACTGTTTCAATTTTCGTTAGGTAATTGCATGGCTACTGCCCTGATCTCGCATAGTGTCTGTGTTCAGCACGAAATTAGTCCGGGTCACCCAGAGTGTCCAGAGCGAATAGCCGCAATTGCTGACCAGCTGAAACGTGAGGGGCTGTACGATCATTTGATTCACCATGAAGCCCCTACTGCGAGTACTGAGCATCTGCTACTGGCACATCCTGAAAGCTATATTGAGCTGATAAACACCCATGCGCCGTCTTCCGGATCAGTACAGCTAGACGCTGATACCTCCATGAATCCACACACGCTAAATGCGGCTTTGCGAGGCGCTGGTGCAGGTGTGTTTGCTGTTGATCAGGTTATGTCCGGTGACGTTGAAAACGCATTTTGCTTAGTCAGGCCGCCGGGGCATCATGCTGAAAAAGGCCAAGCTATGGGTTTTTGCTTTTTTGGCAATGTGGCCATTGCTGCAAAGCATGCGATCAACACTCATAATTTAGAACGTGTCGCTATTGTGGATTTTGATGTGCACCACGGTAACGGTACTGAAGACATAGTCGAGGGCGATGCGAATATCTTGTTTTGTTCCTCGTTTGAGAGCCCGTTGTACCCTGGTGGCTATCGCGCCAACGTTGAAGGTCAACGCGTGAACCTGCCGTTGTCATCTGGAACAGGCAGTGACGAATTCCGAAGCGCTATCTCATCGACTTGGCTACCGGCATTACATTCGTTTCGTCCGCAAATGATTATTGTGAGCGCAGGCTTTGATGCGCATGCAGATGACCCTCTAGCCAATTTGCAGCTTCAGGATGATGACTACGTCTGGATCACTCAGCAAATTATGGATGTGGCTGATCAGCATGCCAATAGCCGAATCGTATCGATGTTAGAAGGCGGGTACGATTTGCCAGCGTTAGCACGCTCTGGTGCTGCACATATAAAACAACTCATGCGCGCTTAAGGTCGATAGTGTTTTTAGGCTGACGTCTGCGTAGCCTTAAAAATGTCAGACTATTGTTCCAAGACTTCTGAGTTGTAGAGTTTGGGGCGGTACATCATGACAACACCAGCCACTCGGGTGCGGTAACTTGTCTCGATGCCAGACTCATCAATTTCTCGTCCGGAGCCTAGCGCCCATTGGAGTCCAAATCCAATACCGTTAGTGGAAAACCAGATGTGCTTTCCACCTATTTTATTGATGCTGCCATTGTTGCCAGTCTCCCTAGAAACTTGTAACAATCCAAAGCGCTTTGATGTGTCTTTTTGCGAGAACAAGCGAATTGTTTTTGATGAGTTATCGTCTTGTAGTTCTCCGACACTGGCAGATAAACGAAAGCCAATGCCTAGATAATCACTAATACTTCCTTTTCGTTGAGAGCGGAAACCGAACCCGTACCAGAAGAGAGAATTAGTGTCGCTGCTTTGGGTGGGTATTGTTTGACCGTTAACGATGCGCTTATGCAGGGTAGGTTTTCCGTAGCCAAGCTCGCCAAACAATTCTTGCCGAAAGTAGTAGGTCAGCAGCCCTGTTAGTGCAGACGATTTTGTTTTGAGCTCATTACCGTTTAGCCTCGCATCAGCACTGGTTCGCGTGAATGAACCCTCAGCCCGAAGTGGACTATGGAGGGTGACACTCTGCTCAGCATAGGCGGTGCACATGGATACCATGAGCACACATATTGTTGCTAGGCGCAGCATGAGTTCAGCTTAGCTTGAGGCGAATTGAACGCTCATAGCATTGGCAAACTTTTCCAGCTCATTAGCGGGTAGTTTATTGATTCCCGCTGCAGCTTTCCTGCCGCCACCGGTTTCAAATTGTCGGCATAGCTCATCAGCACCTGTGCGATTGTTTAACGGTGCGCGAACGCTGACCAGATACGATCCATCGTCCAATTCACTCAGTAGAGCATGTGCTCGGGTTGGATTTTGTTGGGCTAATTCATTAGCATAAACACCACTGATACGTCGTGCAAAAGACTCGTTGGGGAACACATAAATGGCAACGTCATCGGTGCTGCGTTCAGAGTCAATAGATAGCGCGCGTTCATGATCACTTGCAAAGCCTGCAGCTAACTCTTTGTAGGCTGAATCTTCGTTGATAAAGGTAAACGGCGATGCATGGGGTTGTACACGCTTATAAAGCTCTGCAGGTGGAAAGTAGAGATCCTCCAAGGTTGAGCCGTATCCGTTGTAATTGAGTAGGGTGCCTAGCGATTTTAGCTGGTCCAATTGTGTGTCAGATAGCTTTAAAGGGGCTGCAGCATCAGTGGCTGTGGTAAGCAAATTGTCCCCAAATGCAGCAGTCACAGCCCACGCTAAATGTTGGCCATTAAGCAGTGCGTTAACAATAAGTCCTGTACACATTTCTGCATCGGTATCGATATGTGTTGTCAGGTTTTTATGCTCAGGAATGTCACCTGGGAAATGATGATCGATGTAGGTGACTGATGCGCCTGTCTCTAAAACAGGCAGTAGTGCATCGCGATTTTTATCGAATGAGATATCGAGTATGGTGACTTGATCAGAGGCGCTTGCCTGGACTTGCTTAACCAGCGCGATATCACGTTTAACACCTGTGATTAAGGTGCTTTGCTGAGGCTCGGCCAGTCTGAGTTGATGCAGCGCACAGATGCCGTCCGCATCGCCATTAAATACATCGATAACTGTCATAGTGTTCTGTCTTCTTAAGAGGCGACTCTGGGGATTGTGCGTTTGATGCAATCCCGTACCAGGGCCGGGCCGTGATAAATTAATCCGGAATACAGTTGAACCAGCGTTGCTCCGGCGTCTAGCTTCGCTTGCGCATCGTCTCCGCAAGTGATCCCACCAACACCAATAAGCGCGGCTTTGCCCGAAATGCGTTCTGCGACCGCCTTGAGTCTGTCGTCGGCTAACGGCTTAAGCGGTGCACCACTCATGCCACCTGCCTCGGTAGCGTACAAGTGTGTGCTGACAGGTTCTCGCCCGTTAGTCGTATTGCCGGTAATGATCGCATCTATTTCGTGGGCAAGGACTTGAGCGCAGAATTCGTCTAATTCGGTATTGCTCATGTCGGGTGCGATTTTGACCGCGATAGGCACGTATTTTCCGTGCTGAGTCGATAACCGGCTTTGAGCCTCCTTCACCGCGCTGAGCAGATTGGCTAGACGTTCACCATGCTGTAAATCGCGCAAACCCTGCGTGTTGGGGGAGGAAATGTTGATAGTGACGTAGTCTGCGTGGGCGTAGACACGCTCCAGGCAGAAGAGGTAGTCATTTTGCGCGTCATCGATAGGCGTCACGGCATTTTTGCCGATGTTGATGCCTAGCTTGCCTGTAAAGCTGCGTTTCTGGACTTTTTCAACGAGGTGATCGACCCCGTAGTTATTGAACCCCATGCGATTAATCAATGCGCCGTGCTGGGTCAGCCGGAACATGCGCGGTTTGGGGTTGCCAGCCTGAGGGCGAGGGGTAACAGTGCCGATTTCCACGTGGCCAAACCCCATCGCGCCGAGGGCATCAATGTAGTCGCCATTTTTGTCCAAGCCTGCGGCTAGCCCAACTCTGTTGGGAAAAACCTGACCTAAACAGCTGACGTCGTGTGCGGCAGTTTGGTATTTTTTAGCGATTAGTTTGGGCACAGGCCCAAGACTCATCAGCTTTAGGGCGAGGTCATGGGCTTTCTCCGGATCCATCTCAAACAAGATGGCTCGGCTGATAGCAAAAAGACGGTCGTTGGGAGGCAGTGAAAAGTGCATGTTTTCCACAGTAGGCATCGCGGTTAGGTGTTTGGATTGGGTATGCTACACGTTCAATACTCAAACGGTGGCCATGAAACTTTATCCTGACAAATTAGACGCGCATTTACGGCAGAATCTTGCGCCTGTGTACCTGCTGCACGGCGATGAGCCTCTCCAGATTATGGAAATAGGGGATCAGTTGCGCCAGAAGGGCCAACAGGCTGGATTTGCCGAGCGCCAGGTCATTATGGTCACTGACGATTCTGACTGGTCGACGTTTCGCGAGGCTGCAGACAGCTTCTCGCTATTTGCTGAGCAACGCCTTATTGAACTGCGCCTGCCCACGGGAAAGCCTGGCCGAGTGGGCAGCGAGGTGCTTAAGCAATATTGCGCATCAGCGCCTGCTGATGTGCTGCTACTCATTAGTAGTGCCAAGTTGGATCGCAGCGGGAGTAATAGCGCCTGGTTCAAGGCTATAGACAAAGTGGGCGTCACGATTGCTGTTTGGCCCATTGCGGCAGCGCAGCTAGGTACATGGTTAAAACAACGATTGAGCGCAGTGGGCTTGGTGCCCGATAGTCAGGCTCTGTCATTGATTTGCGAGCGCGTTGAGGGGAATTTGCTGGCGGCGCGTCAGGAAGTTGAGCGTTTAGCGCTGTTATACCCGCCCGGTGAATTGAATGGCGCGCAGGTGCTTGACGCTGTTAGTGACAGTGCGCGGTATTCAATCGGCGACTTATCGTTAGCGGCCTTAAACGGGCAAAGCGCCAGAGCACTTCGAATTTTAGCGGGGCTGCGTGATGAGGCCGTTAGTGAGGTCTTGATCTTATGGACGCTGAACAATGAAATACGCGCAGGCACCAGAAGCGCCGAAGCAGTAGAGGCGGGCGTATCCGAAGCATCGGCTCTTAAGAGTGCTGGGGTTTGGCAAAACAGAGCTGAACCACTCAGAAAAGCGCTGATGCGACATTCGGCACGCAACTGGCTATCCATGTTATCGGCTTGTACGAACATCGATCGTCAAATAAAAGGCCAAGCTGCAGGCTCCCAATGGGATGCGTTGGAAGCGTTGGTCACTCAGCTCGCAATTGGTGGCGACACCCTAATGAAAAAACACCCAAAAATACCCGCATGAACAAGTTAGATATCGTAGAACTCCTCAAGACAGAACCTACTGGGCAGACCGTTACGGTGCAGGGTTGGGCGCGTAGTCGTCGTGATTCCAAAGCCGGTTTGTCGTTTATAGCGCTATATGACGGTACCTGCTTTGCCGCTCTGCAAGTCATTGCCGCTGAAGCCCTCGAAAATTACGCTGACGAAATTTTGTCCATCTCGGCAGGCTATTCCATCGAGGTGACTGGCGCCTTGGTTGCCTCGGAAGGTAAAGGTCAAACTGTTGAAGTACAGGCCAGCTCCATAAAAATCATTGGTACGGTTGATGACCCTGAGCAGTATCCCATTGCAAAAAAACGGCACACGTTTGAGTATCTTCGACAGGTAGCACATCTACGGCCTCGCACCAATGCGTTTGGTGCCATCAGCCGTGTTCGATCCAGCTTGGCTTGTGGCATTCATCGTTATTTTCAAGAGCGTCGTTTTCAGTGGGTGAATACTCCGATAATCACCACTAGCGATTGTGAAGGGGCAGGAGAGTTATTTCGCGTCAGCACACTCGATGCGATGAACCCGCCTAAGAACGATAAGGGCGGTGTGGATTTTGAGAAAGACTTTTTCGCCCGTGAAGCCTACTTAACGGTGTCTGGTCAACTTAATGCTGAAAGCTACGCGTTGGCGCTGAGTAAGGTGTACACATTTGGGCCAACGTTCAGAGCTGAAAATTCAAATACCAGTAGGCATTTGGCCGAGTTCTGGATGGTAGAGCCGGAAATGGCGTTTGCTGATTTAAACGATAACGCAGACCTTGCAGAAGACTTTTTAACGTACCTGTTCAAAACAGTATTGGATGAGTGCGAAGACGATATGGCATTTTTTGCTCAGCGTATCGATAAAGAAGCCCTTACTCGATTACAGCACGTGGCCGAGTCTAGTTTTGAACGAATGGACTACACCGATGCGATCGTATTGTTAGAAAAGTGCGATAAGAAATTTGAGTACCCTGTTAGCTGGGGCCTAGACTTGCAGTCTGAGCACGAGCGTTGGTTGGCTGAAGAGCACGTCGGGCGCCCCATAATTTTGCAAAACTATCCAAAAGAAATAAAAGCGTTTTATATGCGTGAAAACGATGACGGCAGAACCGTTGCCGCCATGGATGTACTCGCACCAGGTATTGGTGAAATCATTGGCGGCAGTCAACGTGAGGAACGGTTGTCCGTTCTAGATGAAAAACTAGCCGCTCATGGTTTGCAAGATGAGCTTGACTGGTACCGTGATTTACGGCGTTACGGTAGTGCGCCTCATGCAGGGTTTGGAATGGGTTTTGAGCGAGTTCTAAATTACGTAACGGGCATGGAAAATATTCGCGATGCGATTCCTTTTCCTCGTGTGCCTCGCAGTGCGCCGTTCTAAAAAAATTATAAGCCACGTCGGCTAACTCTATTGTCGTAAAAAGCGGAGCGTTAAAAATGGCTGGTTTTAATGATGTTGATTGGAGTACTATCCCGGCGCCAACCGATGACGGCGGCACGGATCATTTAGTCGGTGAGCGAATGCCTGCCATTGCGCTGCGTTCCACATCAGGGGCTGAAGTAGCGCTTGATGAACTAGCGGGTTTGGTAATTATCTACGCGTATCCTATGACCGGTACGCCGGGTACCGCCTTGCCAGATGGTTGGGATTCTATGCCTGGCGCCCGTGGGTGCACACCACAGTCATGTGCTTTTCGCGATCATGCTGCTGAATTAGCTGAAAGCGGTGTCAATACCGTGTTTGGCTTATCGACACAAAGCCCACAAGAGCAAGCCGAGGCGGCCGTTCGATTAGAGCTACCGTTTGCTTTGCTATCTGATGGCGCTTTAGCATTTGCTCAAGCGATGAAATTGCCTACCTTTGTGGTCGACGGAAAGACGTTATTGAAGCGTTTTACGCTGGTGTTGCGTAACGGCGTCGTTGTTAAGGTGTTCTACCCAGTTTTTCCACCCGATGCTAATGCGTCAATGGTGCTGGATTGGTTGCGACAGACAACCTCTTAGTATTGGTGTTTGCTCACGCTAAACGCTAACAGCATTCGACCCAAACATTCTTTGTTGGTGGCTTTCCTCGCCGTCACTGTATGTATTGATAGCAAACTAGGCATAGTGAGTTGTAAGCTAACGTGTGGTTGATTATGCTTGGGTTCGCAAATCTGATACCGTGAGACAAGGATGTCCATTTCTCCCCAGCTATTGAGTCATAACGTTATGCGCAGCGGTTATTTAAACAATCGGTGTCAACCAACTAAAGGGTTTACCCTCGTGGAAGTGGCTATTGTATTAGTCATTGTCGGGCTTATTTTAGGGGGTGTTTTTAAAGGACAGGCCCTGATTGATAATGCCCGCGTCAGATCCCTAAGTACTGAAGTGACCAGTATCCAAACGGCGTGGTATTCATTTCAAGAGCGCTACCGATCTATCCCTGGCGACTTTTCTAAAGCCGGCACTCAGATTGATAGCGCAGCTTTGGCGGGTAACGGCAATGGCCGCATTGACGATGCTCGAGAACGGGCGGGTGTTTGGCAGCAACTGTCCTTGGCAGGCTTTATAAAAGGGCAATATGACGGCGTGCAATCCACTGTAGGCACATCCACTGATGTGGAGTGTGCTGTCGCCACATGTCCTAAAAATCCATTCAATGGTTATTACAAAATCACGTACAGCGCACAAGCTGCAGATACTGATAGCTTGGCTAACGAGATATATACAGGTAATCAAATACCCGTGAGCATACTGTCGCAACTAGATCTACAAATTGACGATGGCTTAGCCAACAG
The DNA here is from genome assembly GCA_937991945.1 of uncultured Granulosicoccus sp. Lineage (GTDB taxonomy): Bacteria > Pseudomonadota > Gammaproteobacteria > Granulosicoccales > Granulosicoccaceae > Granulosicoccus. Next base: position 4,654 of record CALKLO010000046.1, on the reverse strand, counting down.
CGGTCGCTTTCGTGTGCATCGTGCGTTTACTTCTAGCTGCACGCAAAACGGTCAATGGGATGTGAGCTCGGCCAACGCGAACTGCGCTGGCGTGCTTCGGGAGTAGTGCCTGTTACTCCATTTCCAGTTCTTTAATTTTTCGCGTTAGCGTATTTCTACCCCAGCCTATTAAACGCGCTGCTTCTTGGCGTCTATCCTGAGTTTTATTTAAAGCGCACGTAATGAGTATGCGCTCAACAGCGGGTTGCGCTATGCCCAGTAAGTCTGTTTGGCCATCATTAAGCTGTCGGTTAGCCCATTGTTTAAGACCGCTCTGCCAATCAACCTCAAAGGTCTCTGGCTCTTCTCGCACTTGGGCTGGCATGTCGTCAATCTCAAGTTCTGCTCCACCGGACATGACCGTTAGCCAATGAGCGGTGTTTTGTAATTGTCTTACATTGCCTGGCCAGCTTAATGAACTGGCATATGCCTCTAACTCGGGTGTCATCATCTTAGGGTCTTCGCCAAGTTCTTCTGCAGCTTTTAGGAGAAAGTGACGCAGTAATCTTGGGATATCCTCGCGACGTTCCCTTAAAGGTGGGGCCTCGATTCGAATGACATTCAGTCGGTGGAATAGATCTTCTCTAAAGCGTTTTTCAGCCACTAGGGCTTCAAGATTTTGATGCGTGGCTGCGATTATACGAACATCAACAGTGATAGGCGTATGGCCCCCAACCCGGTAAAACTGTCCGTCTGCCAGCACTCTGAGTAATCGTGTTTGCAACGTCGATGGCATGTCGCCTATCTCATCAAGAAACAAGGTGCCTCCATCGGATTGTTCGAAGCGTCCAATTCGAGTGCTTTGAGCACCTGTAAAAGAGCCCTTCTCGTGTCCGAATAATTCTGATTCCATTAAGTCGTGTGGAATGGCTGCCATGTTTAGTGCAACAAACGGTCGCTGTGATCGAGGACTATGTCGATGCAACGCGTTTGCAATTAACTCTTTGCCCGTTCCACTTTCACCATTGATAAGAACAGTGATTTTTGAGCGAGATAGTTTGCCAATGGCGGTGAACACTTCCTGCATAGCAGGGGCATCGCCTATAAGTTCTGGCGGCTCGTCTTTGGTTTGTGTTGGTTTGGTGCGAGTAGGAGACGACTGATTGCGCTGATCTTTTTGCACATTACAGGCTCTTCTTACTTGCTCAATGACGGTATCAACATCGAAGGGCTTTGGGATGTATTCGAAAGCGCCGGCTTCAAAAGCAGATACGGTGCTATCCAAATCCGAAAAAGCCGTCATGATCAACACTGGCAAATCAGGGTGTGAACTCTTCATTTGATTTAATAAAGAGAGTCCGTCAGAGCCGGGCATTCGGATGTCGCTAATGACAGCATCGGGAGCTAAGGCGTTGCCTCGTATTGCATCAAGTGCTTCATCAGCGGACTCAAAAACATTCACCTGCATGCCTGCTTGTTTAAGTGTTTTTTCTAGCACCCAGCGGATCGATTGGTCATCATCTATAACCCAAACGTATTCTTCGCTCATGCGATCTCCAAAGGAATTAAAACAGTGAATTTGGTGTTGCCTGGCTCACTCACACATTCGATAAGACCACCTAATTGGTTCATAATCGTTTGCGCAATGGATAAGCCAAGTCCGGTGCCGTGGCTGTTGCCACTAACCATGGGGAAGAAAATTTGATCGGCAATTGGCTCAGGGATACCTGGGCCGTTGTCTATGATTTCGATACAAGCAACGAGCGGGTGTCGTGTACCGCCAATCGTAAAACTACTCACAACTCGTGAGCGAAAGGTGATGCGTCCAGAGTCATTTAGCGCCTGCAATGCGTTGCCCGCTATATTGAGTAAGACTTGCACCAGTCTGTCTCTATCAGTGATGCACTCGGGAATGCTGGGGTCGTAGTCGAAACGAACAATGACGCCGTCGGGTGCACCTGCAATGATAATTTTGCGAACGTGCTCTAGCACCTCGTGCAAATTGACAACATCTCTTTGTGTGCGGCTTGTGGGGCCCAGCATACGATCAATCAGACTATGTAGACGATCCGCCTCACGAATGATGATAGAGGTGTATTCGAGGAGTTCCTTGTCTGGCAACTGACGAGCTAAGAGCTGTGCAGCTCCGCGTAGTCCGCCAAGAGGGTTTTTAATTTCGTGGGCCAGGCCTTTGACAAGCGAGGTGGCATGCTCTTGCTGGGCTAGCATTGCCTCGTCACGAGCAATTCGTAGAGGTCTTTCCACAACGCTGATTTCCAAAATCAATCCGATTTGCCCTTCATCAGAGCGGTACGGAGATAGTGAGAGGTCAACGACTTGAGGGTCTTGGCCGTGAGGTTCGACAGTGACCTGTCTGTCAGTAAAAGGCTGGCCGTTTTCTAGAGCTTCGCGTATGCGAGTAAACAGTGTGTCTGGAATATTCAGAGATCGGGTCAGACGCTGGCCAATGGCTTTGCGTTGGCTAATGCTCAGCAGCTGCTCAGCAGCAATATTCAGATACCGAATGCGCAGAGAATTATCGATGGCGAACACAGCGGTTGCCATTGAATCAAGAAGTGCGTGTTCGGTCGCCCTGCCAGGCTCAGGAAAAGTAGTCACAGTCACAAGTTGCAAGTAACGCACCTTGTAAAAGCGGCAGAGAAAAGTCTAAATTATGAAATAAATATCATTTAAAACAATGGGATATGAGTTTTCATTAAATCAGATTGAATTCACTACTGCACACAATTGGTGCTTAGTGACGATAATATGCACTAAAATAAGGCGTTCGGTTTGTTCTAGTGCTCAATTTAGTTGCCACCACCGGCATTACTTTTAAGGATGTTAATAGTTACGGATCTGGATCTGGCTGATAGGGATCCAGAGGGTCCGTAAACTTTTGCGCTAATGGTGTGGGTTCCACGGTGGGGCACAGGGATTTGATGGTGCAACGATGCGCTGGTGGATGCCACTGCGCCATTGAGTAAGACTTGTACCTTGTGACCTAAAGGAAGCCCTTTTTTGTGTCCGGTAGTCAGGCTTACGTTTATTGAGCCTCGTGGATTAACGAAAGTTTGATCGTTGATCGGGTTCAGAAGCTTTACAAACCTGACTGTTGCTTCTTTTAAGGCTTCTTCGGCGTTGGAGCTGCTGTTACTCCTATTGGTGGTCTTTGTCTCTTGGGGAGTAACGATGTTGAGAGGTGTTGAGGTAACCGTTTCTGCACCCTTTGACGGCTCATCGGTAAAAACCACGCTACCATCCGCTGCGATTGACTTATAAATTACAGTGTCTGCAGCATATATAGTGCTTGTCGCTAAGCTAGTGGCTAGCAGTACGGCGCACAGCCTCAACAAGGGCCTAAATAGGTTGCTCTTTAGAGTCATTTGTTTCATAGCTTGAGTTTTGCAGGAAATGCACCATTGCACCGGAGTTAATTCAAAACCTTGTTATAAATAGCGGTTATTCGACTGTGTTTTTTACACTTTTCTACCTGTGCAACTCAGATCGAAAATGCTAGGGTCGCAAAAGTAGATAACGTCGAGATACACCGTGATTTTAGCCAACGACACGCACGCTTCAGATAGTGCAACTTTGCTAAATTTATTAGCAAGCAAACCAGATACTGAATCTGTTGCGCACTTTAAACCGGGCCCTGGCATTGTCAAATTAGACACACAGTTTGATATTGTGCGGTTGCGAGAGGCGCTGCAAGAATGCTTATCACGCACTGATTTGAAGGGCGATTTAGCGGCAGGCTTTGGTGCGTTCTCGCTAACGCGAAGACCTGGTGTGGATGTTGAGACAGAGAATGATTTATCGGGGCTTTTCTATACGCGAGTCGATGATAGTTATGAGGAGGTTGAGCGTGAAGACGTGGTCGATGAATCTCGGTTCAGCGAGTTTGTTCCAACCTTTGCAGATACGTACTTTCAGCAGGTGTGGGCAAGCTTATGTGAGATAGCGCCAATTGGACGTATGAGAGTGTTGTCCAAAGGTTTGTATAACTGTAATTCTTGGCATAGAGATCCAGAGCCGCGTTTGCATATTCCGATTATTTCTAACCCAGGTTCTCTATTTGTAGTGAATCACCATGTCACGCATTTACCTGCTGATGGCTCCGTATACTTTACGGATACTCGTGGTTATCACACTGCTTTGAACGGTGGAGAGTCTAACCGCGTGCATATTGTTGCGGCGTTGCCGGTCTAGCATCGCCCTAATGGTTCTATGAATAATGCGACTGGGTTGTTGAATTAGACGTAGGTCGGTTCAAGTGCCGGTTCATCACGCCCAAGAGCGATCTTTCGTCGAGCAACATAGTCATCGAGCTCCTCTTTTATTGCCACGTCCATAATGGGTTCTTCGTATTCGACTAAGGCCTTCTGCCAAATCTCGGTTGCTCGTTGTGTGGCATCTTTGGCGCCTGCAAGCACCCAATTTTCATGATTTTGCCAATCACTTAAAAACGGCTGATAGAACGCATCTTTAAACCGTTCCATCGTGTGGTCGCAGCCAAAGAAGTGTCCGCCAGGTCCTACTTCGGCCATGGCTGATTTGCCGATTTCTTCTCGAGTAATAGTGACTGGTTTGAGCATATAACTAAGATGCTGAATCATTTCGCAATCCATGACGAGTTTTTCAAAGGAGGCCAGTAGCCCACCTTCCAACCAGC
>CALKLO010000045.1 GCA_937991945.1 uncultured Granulosicoccus sp. | reverse complement strand
CCAGAACCAGAACCAGAACCAGAACCAGAACCAGAACCAGAACCAGAACCAGAACCAGAACCAGAACCAGAACCAGAACCAGAACCAGAACCAGAACCAGAACCAGAACCAGAACCAGAACCAGCGGTTAAGCCGACTCGCGTTGAGCCTCTAGAGGCTGGTAAGAATGAGGTGGCAAGCCCTACTAATTTGGGTGGTCAGTCTGCGGAGCAACAGCTAGCGAGTCAGGGCGTTGCGGATTACAAGTCGCAGTTGCAAGCGTGGATTCTTCAATTTCACGCGTATCCAAAGCGAGCCCTTCGACGCAAATTAACGGGGGTGGTTGTGGCCGAATTTACGATTGACGATAACGGGCAGGTCATCGCGACCCGAATACTTGAATCGTCAGGTGCTGCTGCGTTGGACAAGGCTGCTTTGGCGTCTTTGAAAAAAGCGTCACCCATGCCAGTACCCCCTGAAGCACTTACTGAGAGAACATTTCCGGTTCCATTAGCGTTCAAACTGAACCAGTAGTCTTAAACGCTGGAGGCGAATGAGTTACAATTCCGGTTTTTTAGTCGAGGAGAGATACTTGAGCAAGGGTTTTCCGTGGTGGGCTGTTGTCGCAATGGCCATCGTTGTCGGGGTTTCCAACTACCTAGTTGCTATCCCAATCAACGATTGGCTGGTTTGGGGCGCAGTGACTTATCCACTAGCGTTTTTGGTTAATGATCTGGTTAATCGTTTTTACGGTGCAAGCCAGGCTCGTAAAGTCGTGTACGTCGGATTTGCAGTGGGCGTAGCTCTTTCGTTATCGGTAGAGTCGATTGATACTCGCATCGCGTTAGCATCAGGCACAGCCTTTTTAATTGCTCAACTCCTTGACGTCTCAATATTTGATCGCTTACGCGTGGGTAAGTGGTGGATTGCGCCAAGCGTATCTTCAGCCATTAGCTCGATAGTAGACACGGTCTTATTCTTCGGAATTGCCTTTGCCGGAACCGGCTTACCTTGGATGCAATGGGCGACGGGTGACCTTGGGGTCAAGTGGGCAGTAGCTGCGGGTTCGTTGTTGGTATACCGCTTTGCATCTAGGTATTTTTCCAAAAACCTAGATGATTCTCAGATTGCTAAGGCTTAGCAGTCTGCTGATCAAAATTATTGATTAAGCCTCGTTGCTGGGCTTCGCGGACGCACGAAGTGCGATTCTTGACGTCCAGCAACTTGAATAATTGGGAGGTGTGGTACTTCACCGTGGCCTCGGTTATGCCAATTATCTGAGAGATCTGCTTATTGGAGTTTCCGTCAGCCATAAGTTGCAAAACTGTGGCTTGTTTTCGGCCCAATTTGATACTAGCCCCCGAGGTGGTGTGAGGTTCTTTTCTCTCCGTGCGTTGGGCAGATAGGCTGCTAGTGGTGAATCTTTCTGGAAAAAAAGAGCCGCCATCCACGATAACCTTCAAGCCTGCGATAACTTCCGCGGCTGGTAGGGTTTTGGGAATGAACCCAGATGCGCCGTTTTCAATGGCTGATCGAACATGATTGTCGTCGTCTGAGCCACTTATGATGACAACGGGTACAGATTTATCACGGTTTTTCAAACCGATTAATAAACCCAAACCATCGATGCCGGGCATTAACAAGTCGGTTAATACCAAATTAAATCGTCTTCCAGAATCCACTATTGAAAGAGCATGCTGAGTGGAATAACAAGCCGTGATAGTGGATGAGGGGCTTATTTCCTTTAGCATTACCTGCATCGCATCGGCAACCAGTCTGTGGTCTTCTACCAACAGAATGTCCATCTACATCTCCACAATTGATTATTTCTTTCGAATTCATACCTTTACGCACATTGGTACGGTGGTCAATTACCTGAATGGATAGTCTGGCGTATTTTGTACCCCTAGTTGTGGTCCCATAGGTTACGTCTGCCAAGTGGACTTTGGATCTCAAACGCATAAAAATTGATAAATATGGCAACTCAATCTCTAGAAATACGGTCACTGACATCAAAGGCCTTCCAGCCTTTTGGCGACATATTGGAAGTACAAGATCAGCCTACTGTGATGATTAACCAAGGCAACTGTGCCAGATACACAAACCTGGCTTCGCTAGATTTCTCAGATGGCAATGCGGGCATCAGTATCTTTGACGCCAAGCCTTACGCATCGCCATTGTCGTTGACCATGCTTGAGAGGCACCCAGAGGGCAGTCAGGCGTTCATACCTATGTCGAACGAGCCTTTTCTGGTCATTGTTGCCGAGGACAACAACGGGGTGCCGGATGTGCCGCAGGTGTTTATGACAACGGGGTTCCAAGGTGTCAATTATTGTCGAAACACCTGGCATGGTGTGCTCACACCGATTCGAGGCAATGGCTTGTTTACCGTGGTAGATCGAATTGGATCGGGTAAAAATCTACAAGAGCATTGGTTGGACAGCCCCTACCTCATTGAGTGGTAGGGGCGAAGTTGATTATTGAGTATCAAGACGTCGTGATGCCATTGCAGGCAAGAATTGATCGTCGAAAATGTCCGCAGCTTTTGGCTTAGCTGTAAATTTGTGGAAACTGGCTAACTGATCTATCGACTTCTCTAGGCGGGTATCGATCACGTCGCCGAGGCCTGAGCCGCGTACCTCTTCGGTAACAATATGATGGCCGATAGCCATGATGAGTCGTTTGAGCTCTGTCTCACGTGTGCTTTTATCATTGCGTGACAGAACGTGTTCAATGGCAGCAGACGGGTTAGCGATAGTGGCTTTATAACCCCGGACAGCTGCGCGCAAAAAGGCTTTTACTGCTCCTGGGTTTTCTTTGGCGAATTCTGGATTAACAATAATGGCGTTTCCGTAAAGGTCTAAGCCGAAATCACTCATGAGCATCAGAGAAATGTCGCTTTGCGGAACACCATTGTCTTGCAAACTCACATAGGACGTGAAAGAGAAGCCAGTAATCGCATCGACTTTTCCTGAGGCTAGCATAGGCTCTCTGACGGGGAAGCCGACATCTTCAATAATGACCTTGTCTTCTAAAATGCCGTTGGCTGCGACGAAAGCAGGCCATTGCGCATAGGCGCCATCAAATGCTGGCGCACCCAGAGTGCGTCCTTCTAAATCCTGAGGGCCAACGACACCTAAGGAGGGTCTTCCTAAAATTGCAAAGGGAGGTGAGTTATAGATGATGTAAATGGCTTTCATGTCGATGTCTGGATTTTTGTCGCGCCACGTTATGAGCGAATTGATATCGGCAGAGCCCATATCGAACTCGCCTGAAGCAACTTTTGGCAGCGCGTCCAGAGAGCCTTTGCCAATTTCCAGTGATACATCAAGCGCTTCTTCTTTGAAAAATTGTTGATCTAGCGCGAGTAATAATGGCGCGGCCTGACCTTCCCATTTCCAATCGTTAATGAAGCGAATCTTGACGTCTTCAGCCGAAGATGACGCGCTGGCGCTTAGCAATGCAACAAGAATCAGTATATTTTTTGTCATAGTAATAAGTTGTACGACGTTCTATTGTTTGTTCATCAGAAAATGCAGACGAGATGGGTCCGCGACGCAAGTGGTCATACCAGGCAATGCTTAGACGTTATAAGCGGTGCTTAAAGGAGTTTTTCGCAATCTGCCGAGACTGTATTTAACCGCTCATTCATGATTTGGCAGACGTTTTTGAAGTCATCTTGATTGTCTTCCTTTTTTACATGAAGCGGCTCTCCAACTCCAATTACAATCTGTGCAAAAGGTTTCGGAATCATAAATTTGTCCCATGATTTTAGATGCCAGCAACTAGAAGCTGCATAAGCTAAAGGCAACATTGGGGCCTTGCTGAGCTGGGATAACATAGCTACACCAGGCTTGCATTCATAGATAGGGCCAGTGGGCCCGTCGGGCGTGACAATAGGGGACAAATGTTCTTTCCTGATGCTCATGTAAATCTCACGTAACGCCTGAGCGCCGCCACGGGTCGCAGACCCGCGAATAATGTGGACGCCTTGATTTCCGAACATGTTGGTGGCGATATCACCATCCGAGGAGGGGCTAATGAGATACCCCAGTTTGAGCCGAGTATCGGCATTGGCAACATCAAGCAGGTACCTGACGCAAAAAATTTGTTGCTGATGCCAGTAGCAGGGGATGCACTGGTTGTCGTCGTCTATGAGCCGCTGTAGGTGCTCAGCACCGATGACTGTCTTGATCCGACAGGTTTTCCAGATCAGCCTGATGATTCCCCACACAATAGGTGGAAAAATCTTCGCACCGACCCGTCGGCGCAATTTTTTGAAATTCATGGGGGAAGACTCAATCGTGCTGGGTAAATGAGGTGCCATAGGAAGAAGCTTAGGCAAACCTATGCCTTAAGGCCCAATGATATACTGTGTCGTAATCAAATCAGCGAATTCGCTCTTTTTGCCACCTCCCAGCTCAGGCCTTCGTCGTGTCTCAATCTACCAGTCCGTCTAGCCACGTAAAGGGACCTACTGAGCCCTTCGATATCAACGTCGATGACGCCTCCTTTGCAAAACTTGCCGAGTGGCGCAAAGAATATGGCGATATTGTCTCAGTAACGCCTTTGCAACGAAAATCACAAGCCTTGGTGCTCAACTGCCCTGAGCATGTTCGGCATGTTTTGGTCGGCAATCATCGCAATTATTCTAAAGGTGTCGGATTTGAGCGCGTCAAGATGCTGCTCGGCAACGGCATAATCGTTAGTGATGGGGACTTTTGGCGCTCACAACGGCGCATGATTCAGCCCGCTTTTCATCGGAAAATTGTCGGCTCTCTGGCTGCAATGATGGTGACGTGCAACGAGAGAAAGCAGGCCGATTGGCAAGCTAAGGCTGAGCAAGCTCTGTCTATTAATCTGACCGAAGAGATGAGCGAACTAGCTCTAGAGGTCATATTGCGTGCGCTTTTCAGCGATGACTTAGACAGATTGATCGAAAGCACGGGCAGCAATCCGTTTTCCATGCTGGTAGAAGATGTCACTCGTGATCTTAAACTTGCCATGCGGTTTAGAGCGTTGACACGACACGTGGCTCACATCATGGACAACAGACGTCGTGAGTCGCGAATAGAGCACGACTTTTTGTCACTTCTCATGGAGACAAAGGACAAAGATACACACTTGCCCATGTCTGACAAAGCGCTTATCGATGAGGTCATGACGATAATTGTTGCTGGGCACGAAACCACAGCGGGCACCTTAAACTGGGCGTGGTATCTGATGTCGCAGCACGACAATATCGAGGCTGAGCTGCATGCTGAAGTGGACGCATTGGGCGCTGATCCAGCGTTTGAGGACATAGCAACGCTTCGCTACACGCGTCAACTGATCGATGAAACGCTGAGGCTATACCCGCCGGTCTGGTTGTTTTCAAGAAAAGCGATTGCAGCAGATGAGCTAATTCTGGACGGCCAGATAACGAAAGTGTCCCAAGGCGCTGACATATTTCTGTGTCCTTATCTTTTGCACCGAGATCCGCGCTATTGGGATCGCCCCGATGAGTGCTTGCCAGAGCGATTTTCTGACGATCAGATTAAAGAACGTAATAAAGACGTCTATTATCCTTTTTCACTAGGCTCAAGACGCTGCATCGGTGAGTTTTTTTCGCTGGTCGATATGCAGTTGCATTTGGGTTTGCTTGCCAGACATTTTACGTTGCACCATGTTCCGGACAAGCCCGTGGACATAGAACCGCATATTAATTTACGCGCTCGTCACAGTATTTTCATGAGGCCTGAAGTCAGAAAAGCATGAATCCCAACGATCAGACTACGTTAGTAGATGTCCTTCTGGCGCGAGCGACAAGTCGTCGTGGCATAACCATTGTAAAAGGGCATGAGCAAATCGAGCGCATTGACTACAGCGAGATGCTGTTGCGGGCGCAAAGACGCCTTGCGCAGTTCCAATCTCACGGGTTAGAGCCTGGCAGTCAGCTCATTATTCAGACCAACGACAATGCCGCTTTTTTAGACGCATTCTGGGCGTGCTTGCTCGGTGGTATTACGGCTGTGCCCATCTCAGGTGGAAACAGTGCTGAGCATCGACTCAAGTTATTTCGCATTGCTGAAAAACTTGAAAATCCTGGCCTTTACACGGATGAGCAAACCCATCAGCGTCTTAAAGAATTTGCTAGCGCCCACGATCTCATTGATAGTTACGCATCATTGGAAAAACGTAGTGTAGACAGTGCTCAACAGGCGCCTTCAGCCAATGCTCCAGTCTCTCACAAGGCGTCAGCTGATGATGTTGCATTTATCCAGTTTTCCTCAGGCTCCACAAGTACGCCTAAGGGGGTCGTTCTTACACACCGAAACTTAATCGTCAATACGCATTCAATTATTGCCGGTTGTGATATGACCCAAGACGACCACCTGTTTAGCTGGATGCCGTTGACTCACGATATGGGACTTATCGGTTTTCACTTAACACCGTTAGTGTGTGACGTTGATCAATCGCTAATGGCGACAGATGTCTTTGTCAGACGTCCTGGTCTGTGGTTGAGCGAGGCAGCTCGTTTAGGCGCCACCATGTTGTGTTCACCTAATTTTGGCTACCAACATTTGCTTAAGTCGTTTAAACCAGAAAAATATGAGAACTTGGATTTAAGTGCTGTGCGCTTAGTGTTCAATGGTGCAGAGCCCATTTCAGTTGAGCTATGTCAGAGGTTCATGGAAACGTTAGCGCCCTTTAATTTACGTGCTGATGCTATGTGTCCTGTATACGGACTGGCTGAAGCCAGTTTAGCGGTGACGTTCCCAGCAATGGACAATCGATTCAGTTCATTGACGATAAACCGAGCTCAATTGGGCATAGGGCAAACAATACAAGTGCTGGACAATGCAGATGCGAAAACAGGTATTGATTTCGTCGCTGTCGGTAAGCCGGTTCAAAATGTAGAAGTTGAAATACAAAGCGATTCAGGTACTGCATTTGCAGACGACATAACCGGGTTGATTTGTATTCGTGGCGCTAACGTGACGTCGGGATATTACAAAGAGCCAGAACTCAATCGTGACACTATAAGCCCCAATGGTTGGTTGAATACAGGAGACTTGGGTTTCCTTCACGATGGACTGCTGTACATCACAGGCCGTGCAAAAGACATCATATTTGTTAATGGTCAAAACGTGTACCCGCATGACCTTGAAGAAATCGTACTGCAAGCTGGGCTTGTTGAGCGTGGCAAGTTAGCTATATCTAGTTATCGCTCAGGTACTGGCCAAGAAGAATCACTGATCGTGTTCATTCTGCATCGAGCAGACCCGGAAGAACTCGTTGAGGTTGGAAAGTCTATAACAGGCTTGCTGTCAGAAACTGCTGGTGTCAGTGTAAATGCGTTAGTACCGGTTAATCGAATTCCAAAAACCACTAGCGGTAAAGTACAACGGTATTTGTTGGTGCAAAGTTTAGAGAGTGGCGAGCTGACGCCCATTAGGCAAGCCAATGTGGAAGCGCCCTCTGCTGAAAATGATTCCACACAGACGCCAGCAGTCTCTGCGGCTCAAGACACCGCTAGTCAGCTACTAGCCATTTGCAATGCTGAGGTGGAAGCGATGTCCGTTGCGTTGGAAGACAATCTATTTGAGTTGGGTATAAGCTCCCTAACGTTGGCACAAATTCATGCTGCTATCGAAGATCGCTGGCCGGACCAAGTCGATATCACTGATCTTTTCGATTATCCGACAGTGGCTGAACTTGCTGTTTTTCTAGATAGTAAGTCGGCGGCCTAAGAAAACCTGTGACGTCCTCCACTCATGAAACGGGTAACAATAAAGAGGGAGCTGATACGCAGATAGATCTCCATCGTTATGGCGTAGTGCGCGGGCCAGCTGAGCAAAAGATCGGTTTCTTCCTTACCGATACGTTTGCTATGTTGCCCTTTGTATCGGCACTTGAGCCATTGCGTGCCGCCAACCGCTATAGCGGTAGAGACCTCTACGATTGGGTGTTATTGGGTAGTGGTGGTACCGAGGTTCGAGCGAACAACGGGATGATGGTGTCTGTCGATGGCAGCATTCATGACACCAGTAAATTAAACCGACTTATTGTGTGCGGGCCCCATGAGCCGCATGTCTATAACGACGCCAAAGCTCTGAGAGCATTAAGACAACATGCGGCTCGCGGCACGTTAATCGGCTCTCTGGATTCGGGCAGCTATCTGTTGGCCCAAGCCGATTTGATAAAACGCCGCCGGTGCACCATTCATTGGGAAAACTTACCAGGCTTTCGCGAAGCGTTTCCACAGCTTACCGTCTCCTCCGAATTGTTTGAGGTTGATGACGGCCTATTTACTTGTGCCGGTGGGACAGCAGCGTTAGACATGCTGTTAGCGATAGTGCGACAAGACCATGGAAATACATTAGCGACCCAAGTTGCGGACCTTTTTATAGCCACTGACACACGCGAATCATCTGCCCCACAGCGTCGTAGCATTGTCGAACGAACGGGTGTTTACCATCCGGGGGTTGTAAGTTGTATCGAATTAATGGAATCCAACTTGGAACAACCCATTAGTACGGCTGAATTGGCCGATATGGTGGGTATTTCATCTCGTCAACTAGAGCGATTGTTTCGTGCTCACTTGGGCACAACACCAACACTTTACTACCAGCGAGTTCGATTGCGAGTCGGGCATGAGCTACTTCGTCAGACGGCTATGAGTGTTCTAGAGATAGCTGCAGCAGTAGGCTTTACCTCAGCGGACTATTTTTCAAGAAGATTTCGCGTTCAGTTTGGCTTCTCGCCCACCGAGGCCAGAAAACGGAATTAGCCGGCACCGTTACGACTCTAGTCTCCGAAGCTAGGTCGTTGCTCGCAGATATCGTATTTAAACGCCACTGGTGTCGCCTGAGTGTGACCATTAGTCGTGGCGATGAGATCTGTAGGCGAGGGCTGCGTTGATACTGGGTTTCTGAATTGTTCCTCACGCGAATGGTAGTAATGCTATGAATGAGCCAATCAAAAAGTCCCCTCGGCGGATTGTGCGCGCAGCAAAGCGAGCTTTGCGAGCGGCCCCCCTGACGGAGAAAGATAAAGCCGTAAGACCTAGGATGAGTAGCGGGCGATATAAACCGTTGACTGACATAGGCTTATACCAACTCGTTAGCTGCACATTCAGGTACAGATTTAATGTTGAGCTTTCACTCAACGCAATGAATAAAACCCCAGAGGAAGTAGGATGAAGTCGACAGCAAGAGTTGTCATTATTGGCGGCGGTGTCGCCGGTACTAGTGCGTTATATCATTTGGCAGAACGTGGTTGGACGGACTGCATGTTGCTGGAAATGGACGAATTAACGTCCGGTTCTACATGGCATGCAGCAGGCAATATCCCTACGTTTTCGGGATCTCGCAACATCATGAAAATGCAGCATTACAGTACCCAACTGTATGCAAAGCTCTGCAAAGATCCTATCTATCCCATTAATTACCACCAAACCGGTTCAATTCGTTTAGCGCAAAACAAGCAGCGCATGGAAGAATTCGAACACGTTACCGCAATGGCTAATGCTATGGGGTTAGGGTACGAGCTAATCGACCCACAAGAAATGAAGGTGCGTAATCCTTTCTTGGAAGATCATGAGGTGATGGGTGCGTTATGGGACCCGCACGATGGTGATATCGACCCTAGCCAATTAACTCAAGCGTTTGCTGCGCATGCACGTAAAGCTGGTGCGACGATACACCGCTTTACCAAAGTCACCGGTGTCTCGCGCACTGACACAGGCGAATGGCGCATAACCACAGATAAAGGCGATGTACTGTGCGAGTACGTGATTAACGCAGGTGGTTATCGAGGGGCGGAAGTGACCGAACTTGGCGGTAAGTTTCTACCCATGGTCACACTGGAACATCAGTACCTTGTTACTGAGTCCATACCAGAACTAGAAGCTATGGAAGGACTCATGCCACTGGTCAGAGACCCGGATGATTCCTACTACCTGCGACAAGAAAAAACGGGTCTAATCTTAGGGCCTTACGAAAAAGAGAATGCAGCAGCGCGATGGGCTGATGGGAAAATTCCTGAAAAATTTGCTTACGAATTGTATGCGGATGATCTTGATCGTCTCGAGTGGTACATTGAAAAGGCCTGCGAACGTATGCCAATTTTAGGTACCGTGGGTGTTCAACGAGTAATCAACGGCCCCATACCGTATTCACCTGATGGCAGCCCCTATGTTGGGCCGGCGTTTGGCCTACCCAATTTTTTCCATCTCAATGGTTTTAGTTTTGGTATATGCCAAGGTGGCGGTGCGGGTAAGTCCATCGCTGAATGGATCATCGACGGTAAGCCTGAGTGGGATCTATGGGGTCTTGACCCTCGTCGTTATACAGATTATGCCGATCAACCCTACGTGGTCGATCGAGCCATAGAGCTCTACCAACACGAATATGCAATCAACTTTCCCAATGAGGAACGTCCAGCGGGACGTCCACGTAAGGTTACGCCTGCGTACGACACACTAAAAAATAAAGGTGCTCAGTTCGGTGCTCGCGGTGGTTGGGAGCGTGCAACTTGGTTTGCTCGTCCAACAGATACAACAGACGCTGCGCCCAGTTACCAACAGGGCGAATGGTTTGAAACAGTCGGTGCTGAATGCCGCAACGTTCGCGATAATGTCGGGTTGCTAGACATGGGCGGATTCACTAAGTATGAAGTGCAAGGTCCGGGAACCACAGCATGGCTTGATTCCTTAATAGCCGGCAAGATGCCCCGAGAAGGGCGGCTTTCTTTATCGTACTTTTGTGCCGAAGATGGTGGTGTGTGGTCGGAGATGACGTTAACTCGCCTTGCCGAAGAGCACTACTTACTCATAACGGCCAGTGCCGCTAAATGGCATGATTTTCAGTGGTTAGAAGAGCATCTACCTGCTGGCAGTGGCATAAGCATCAAGGACATTACCGATGACATCGGCACGCTGGTAGTCGCTGGGCCACGCTCGCGTGACGTGATGCAACAGCTGACCAACACCGATGTGTCTAATGAAGCGTTTCGCTGGTTAACGTATCAAGACGTTCAACTTGCGGGCATCACTGTTCGGGCTCTGCGTGTGAATTATGTGGGCGAGCTGGGTTGGGAGCTGCATGTTAAGACTGAAGATCATTTAGCGTTATATAACGCGATCATGAAAGTCGGTGAAGCGTTTGATATGAAAGACTTTGGTATGTACGCAATGGATTCAATGCGGCTTGAAAAAAGTTACCGCGCCTGGAAGGCTGAGCTTGATCACGAGTATTCGCCGCTGCGTTCTGGGCTGAATCGCTTTGTTGATTTATCCAAGCCTGCGTTTAAAGGAAAGGCGGCACTTGTGGCGGAGTCTGAAAAGCCTTTAATCGACATATTTGCCACATTGGTATTGGAAGATTACGCCGATGATGCAACGATCAACAAAACCGATGCCCTGTACGGTTGCCCCATTTTTCTCGATGGCAAGAATGTTGGCTACACCACTTCAGGCGGTTTTGGGCATAGAATCGGAAAGAGCGTTGCGTTGAGCTATATTAAACCTGAGCTAAATGAGCCGGGTACTAGGCTTCAAGTCCAGATCCTCGGAACACTTCGCGATGCTAAGGTGGTTGCAGAATCCCCTTATGATCCCAGTAATGAAGCGCTTAGGAGCTAGCCTTGCAAGAACGTAAAATTGGATCCCTGTCGGTATCACCGACAGGCTTCGGATCAATGAACGTCTCATTTGGTTATGGACCTGCCGATGAGGAAACCTCTGAGCAATTGTTGTTAGAGGCATTGGAAGCCGGTATCACCTTCTTCGATACCGCTCATATGTACGGAGGCGGGCACAATGAAAAATTCTTGGGCAAAGTCTTATCAAGTCATCGACAAAAATTCGTCTTAGCAACCAAATGTGGATTGTCTGGTGATGGTATCAGTGGCCGGCCCGACGTCATTCGAAAACAGTGTGAGACGAGCCTTAAGCGTTTAAAAACGGATGTGCTTGATCTGTATTACTTACATCGATTAGATCCTGATGTGCCCATTGAAGAGAGTGTGGGTGCTATGGCGACGTTGGTTAAAGCGGGTATGGTTCAAGAGTTAGGTTTGTCTGAAGTGTGTTGTGCGACCATCGAGCGAGCACAAACAGAACACCCAATAGCGGCTGTTCAGTCGGAGTATTCCTTGTGGTCAAGAACTCCAGAAAATGGTGTTCTCGAACTGTGTCGTAAACTGGGTATTACGTTTGTCCCGTTCTCTCCATTAGGCCGAGGATTTTTAGCAGGCTCGTCTAAAAGTGTGGATGAACTTCCAGATAATGATTTGCGAGCAACGATTGCGCGTCCGCGTTTTGAACCTGACGCCTTTGCTAAAAACCAAGCGTTGCTGGTCGAGTTTGCAGCCATCGCTCGCGATAATGAATGCACCATGGCGCAATTAGCGCTAGCGTGGCTGTTAACCATAGAGGATCAAACGTTAGTGCCTATTCCTGGTACACGAAGCATCCAACACATGAAAGACAATGCAGCCTCGGCCAATGTCACGCTGACCGAGTCAACGGTTGCAGCCCTGGATGCCTTGATTAATGAATCTACCGTAACGGGTTCTCGCTACACAGCCGACCGAATGCTTGAAACGGACAGCGAAAGAGATGTATCCGCTTAAGTTAAGCCGTTAGCCACGCAGGCGGCTGCCGGTCATTGGAGCCCAGACTGGCAGCTTCCACGCAGTCTCGCAAACTGCCAAAGTGAATAGAGCGTTTTACCAAGCCTGGTGCATAGTGAGCATATTTTCCAGAATTGGTCATTAACACTGAGCCCGCTGGCGGGATAACAGGCTCTTCAAGCATGCACCAACAGGTGTCCATGACAAATTGAACGCCAAAGTTCTTGAGCGTATCGATTGTGCCAGCCTCATTGCATTGTTGGTATATCGCTCGTCCTAAGGTGACGACAACAGCCACATTCGGGGCTTTTTCCCGTCCGGTACACAGCTTGTTTAAGGCCTCAATCTCGGTGAACGAGAAGTGAGGATTACCTAAGCAAACCATGTCTACGCGTTCACAAGTCGCTGTGTTTAACGAGTTCCAGCTGGCGAGTAAATCTTCCATAGGAATTATTTTGACGGGCAGATTTTCAATCTCTGATGCGCTTAAGTAAGTCAGCGTCGAGGTGGCTTCTGGTGTGATGCCTTCAATATGGAACATCGGCACTGAGGAGGTCGTGGCAAACGCTGCGCTAAACGCTTTCAAATCGTCCGTACTGGGTTGAGAGCTCGATAGGCCGCGTACCATCGGAATATTATTGGAGTCCAGTAGGCCAACGTGATAGCCCAGCAATGGCCAGAACGAATCGTCTGTGTGAGTCGGTTGCGGAACATCGATGAATAGAGCAGGAACTCGCCCTTCATCCAGATGGGTGCCTGAGCACGGAGCACGCCCTGTTAGCGCAATGCAAATATCCAAAAAGTCAGGGTATTTTTGTGTTTTTGCACCTAATACGCTGTTGGCATAAGCCACTGCATTGGATTCGGCCCAAACGATTTGTTCGCCAAGCACTGGAGCGGTATCGAGAAGGTAGGGCGCGCAGGTAAACGTTTTTTGTGCACCCATTGCCACGTAGGCATCACCAACAGCACTGGCAGGCTCTCCGAAATTGGGATCAATGCCCAACGCTCTCCATTGCCGCTGGTCAACAGACAAGGAGTTTAAGGTGGTAGGCACTTTAACTTGTGCACCCCAAGCAACCAATTGTTCTGCAAATTTAAGGTTGGACAGTCCGTTGTATACGCATCCATCGATATGAGCTTGGCCGATATCAATAAGCCGTGTTGCGCCCTGAAGTTGTGCCATTCGCAATATAACGCGCATGGATACTTGAGCGGCTTTTCCTGATTCTCCTCGTAGAATCTGATTGTCGACGTCACTTAAACTAATATCGGGAAAGTCGTTATCGTGCGCGTCGATATGTATTCGTTGAGCGTTGATTGTGTACTCGCCATCAGCGTTGTTGATAATCACTTGATCACCTTCAATACGTGCATCAGTTCCACAGGCTAACTGTGCGAATGCGTGGGACTCAATGCGAAGCAGAGGCAGTGATTTATCAAACATAACGCTTGCGATCAAGGCGCCTAGCACTAGAATCTCTTCTGCCTGAGTGAAGATTAAAGCCGCAGGTGCACGATCACTGTCTATCAGTTCAAGCAGAACGCTACTGCCAGAGCAGGAACCTCGGCTACCTGGTATGGCTAACAAACGCGATGTAATATTTTGACCCGATAATGGGTGGTGCTCATCGATGACATCGCCGCTGGCAGGGTCAATGCCGCCCCAAAAACTAATGGGTGTGTCGCTAAGTAGGAGCTGACCCGTTGGGTTGGCTACTAGGTGAGATCGGGACGTTGTGGTCGTATCGTTTTGCATGAGCCGATACTACAGGCAAACATTCCAAGGCACTAGAAGTACGAACGTACACCCATCGTTAAGTGCGAATCAGTTGATTGGTTTGAGTATTTTTCAGAAGCTAATTCAACAGTAGCGGACCACTGATCGCCGATGGCAAAGCCTGCCCATAGTTGGGTGATGGCAGTGTATGAGTCCCCACCTAACTGATGTCTAAAGTCCACATTGGCGCCTGTGCGTAAACCGCGTGTAGGTTCCCAATGAGCACCGATGCTCGCACCTAGCCTTAGCTGTGTATTGTCTTGCAGATCGCTGTTGTTGATGAGATCGACTTCGCCAAATACGAAGAATACAGGCTTATTAGCCGCTGTTTGTTTAGCAATACCGGCTCCAACATTGAATGTAAACTGATGACTTGCAGACGCATTCGGGCGATCCCATTCTATGTTTGTATGCCATGAAACGGGTCTGTAGAATCTGCCCATGGGTTCTACCGATTCAATACGGGCCAATGTAAATCGCTTGAAAAAGAATTGATCTTGATCAACGTCATAAGCGACACTGAGTCCTCCTAGTTCAATAGCCGCTTTATCATCAAAGCCTGCACTAGGGTCTCGAAAGTCGTGATACGCAGGTCTAAAACTCAGTTCAATGATGTCTGAGTCGACATCGGATAGTCGGTAGTCGAGCCCTATGCGCGAGGTCCCGTGGCCATCAACAGGCGTCGTCTCAGGTGTTTTGATTAAAGGAATAACCGATTTAATACCGAGCTTACTACGCCGTGACAAGATAGCTTTTTCGCGCTCATTGCTACCCTGTGCGCTAGGGTCCGTCTTTAACCGATTGTATCGTTCATAGTCTGATAGTAAGTCGAGAATAGCCGCTTGCTGTTCAGGCGACCTCAGTGTGAGTTCGCTATCGATACTGGCTAAGTCCTCATGCAATGCGCGCAACGATAATTGCAAATCAGCTTCATCTAGTGCCGCTTGCCTAGCTCTTAGCGTGCGAATGGCTGAAGGTACAAATCGCGGAACCTTTGCTAAATCGTGCTCTTCCAGCTCTCTAATGGTATCCACGGGAATAGTCCACCATTCGAAGGCTTCGGTAAGTGGACTGTCTGGATAGGCAACTTCGATTAACGAGAGTAGGTGGTAGGAACAATTCTCATGAAAGAAAAAATAATCGAAATGACTGATGAGCATTTCATAGGCGTGTCGTAAAACTAGGTCGACAGCGTCTTGATCCAACGTAAGCTCGTATTCCCACGTGTCCCGGTTCTCTATTTGGCCATATTCGCGTAGTTTTATATGATACGGCAGCATGCGAAACCTTCCCTCAAAACCACCACTGAGCCCCTTCACTGCATACGTAAATGCTGGCACATCAGGGGCGACATCGGCCGCAAAATTCAGGCTCATATTCAGCAATCGCGACTCGGCACGTTGATCCTTTTTATCGATCCGTAGCAAGGTATGTCCAAATGCAGAAGACGGACTGTTCGGGTGAGCCGTTGGGAAAACAAGGGTGAGTACACTTGCGTCCAAGTAGTCAAAATAGCGGTCAAACTCAACACATTCTTGTTTAGGAATAGAGGAAAAAGCTACCGGTAACTGTTCCTCTAACCAGACACGTCGTGCAACGAATCGGCAATGCGCTGTTAGGCGTAGCGGCTCTTTTGCACGGGTCGAAAAAAACGCGGCTAACGTTGCGTTTAATTCATCAGCTGGCGAGGACTTGCCCACGTCTGACATGAAAAAGTGGGGCGAGTCGACCTGGCTAAGCCATGTGTTGTTTGATTCAGGTTTATAGTGCAGAAGCGCCCGCCATTGGGAATCTTCGCTTAATCCTAATATCTGCGCTTGGGTAATGAGGTTACCAAGAGCATCGTCTTGATCCGGGAGTGTGCTCAGCTCTACGGCCCGGTCATAACTTCCGGAATTGGCAGCCTCTTGCCATGTCAAAAAGTCTGGCTTTTGCTCATCGGTGGACGCAAACACTGTTACGCTTTTTATGCCTAGAAAGGTAAAAAGAGTTGCACGTGCAAGGGCTTTGAGACATCGAGCTGCGTTGGTTTTAATCGGCACGCGAGGTAGGCTTATGTGGGCGTTTTCGAGAGGGGGCAGCCGTTGCTACGTTGTATTGCAGTAACTGAAGAGTAGAGCGTTTTGCGATGGGTATGGCCTCACGTATACGTGAGGCCAACCTTGGAGCTGTATTAGTTGACTGCGTACTTCGCCAAACTGACGTCGTTCAACATCGCCGTTTCGATAGTGTTGATAACGCCTTTTGCATCGCCACTATTTAAAAACAGTTGATCGAAGTTGTCTTGGGTGACTTTTCTGAAAGCGTCTAGATCCTCATCAGCGATGCCCATCAGGTCCGCTAAAACATTCAGGTAATCACCGCCGCCTTGAGCCGCTTCAGAGGAGAGTTGATCCATGTTGGTAGCGACAAAAATCTCTGTGGCTTGATCGTTCTGAACGGTCTGTGTTGGATCGCAACCCATGAGACCGTCGCCAGTTGTCATGAAGAATGTATTAGGGATAACCAAATTATTGAGAATAGCCGCTGCTATGTTTGAACCCTTGCCTTCTTTGCCTTCCAGAACGACAGAGCCTAGTCCACAACCTGCGCCAGTTTCTTCGGCCTGGGCGAATGGCATTGCCGTTACCAGTAGTACTGCACTACAAGCGATTAGCTTTTTCATGTCAAGTATCTCCTTAAGATCCACTGGTTAGCAGGCTGTATTTAGACAGGGTTGGGTCGGCGGACAACGTGCTGTCCAGCGTTCTTAACCAAGACTCGTGATCGGTTGTGTTGCCACCGAATAGCTCATCGTAGTTAACTTGAGCGAGTTCGTAAAAACGCTGAGTATCAGAGTCTTGAATTTGCATAATCGCCGCTAACGATTGAAGGTGGTCGCCGCCGCCTTGAGCAGCATCACGAGCGATGTTGTCATAGTTTGTAGCAACAAAAACGTTTCGCTGAAATTCAGCAGTAACGACGGTATCGCCATTGCAACCAAGGCTGTCGAATGAGAGTCCAAACAATTGGTTGCTTGAGGAGCCGTTAGTTGTAGCTGCAAACACATGAGCTGCTAACCCGGATTGTCCGGCAAATACTTGTTGACCCAAACCGCAACCCGGTCCGTTGTCTGCTAGGGATGCTCCTGACGATGCCATGATCAAAGGCACTAGAAGCAGAGGTAGTTTTCTATTCATCAACGAGCACGTCCTATTGGTTGAATTGAGCATCTATAATAACCACCGTAAAGTGTGTGTCAACTAAGACGTAAGATTAGGGCAGAGCCACACCCATATTCTCGGTGCATATCGCGGGTGAAGAATGCGGTTATGCGCATTCTTTATCACTAAAGTGACATATAGTGCTGACTCATGTCGTTATTCAATGCACTCGTTATAAAGCAGCGATGTAGTTACAGAAGCGCCTTCAGCCAGCCTATGCCCTCTGTTGTGTTTCCTGTTCGTGGCTTGTATTCAGCACCCAAGTAGCCATTCCAGCCCATAGCATCAATACTTTTGAACAAGTTGGGGTAATGCACCTCACCCATATCCGGCTCACCACGATCTGGCACCGCTGCAAATTGGATATGGCCAATAGAGTCGATGTGGCGTTCAAGCCTGCGAGCTAGATCTCCTTGCATTATCTGAATGTGGTAGCAATCAAACATGACTTTGATGTTATCCGCCTCAACAGCTTCAATAGTGCGAACGGCAGATTCAATGTTATTTAAGTGATATCCGGGTGCATCGTAGTGATTCAGTGGCTCGATGAGAATCTGCACATTGTGCTTACTGGCTAAATCGCAGGCATAGCGTAAATGCTCTTGGAACGTGGCTTCAGCAGCGTCACTTTGGTCGGTGAATCCGGCCATTACATGCACATTTTTACAATTGATTGCTGCTGCATATTCAACGGCCTGGGCAATATATTCCTTCGCTTCAGTTTCACGTCCAATTACGGCCGATAAACCATTGTCTCCGCTTTCAACATTGCCTCTTTGTGTGTTGAGTCCTAGCATGGGCAAATTTGTTTCAGCTAAGGCTGCTATGACTTCTGCGGGGTCGACATCGTACGGAAAGTGACATTCGACTGCGTGAAAACCGGCAGCTTTTGCTGCAAAAATCGCAGCAGGTAAGTCAAGTTCAGTCCATAGAAAACCTAAATTGGCAGAAAATTGAGTCATAGTTAATAGTTCGAGTTTAATGGGCGGTTGAGAAAGTCTAACGGGTTTATTGCTATTGAGTGATTAAGGCAACGCTTCTACGTTTTTTTAACTTGTTCCGTATTGTATTGCGAAACTCCAGAAGCTCTGGGAATTGATGTAGAAAGGCCACCTTTTGTTGTGCCGCGTTTTGTGGCACCGACGGCTTGTTTTCCAATACAAAGCGCACAAACACCTCAGCAACATCTTCTACCGGGTTGGTCGCAGCGTAGTCGCTGACAAAGTGAGTGCTGTATTTTTCGTAGAACTCATAAATCTCGTCTTCATTTTGTGCATCTTCATCTGCCAACGCTGAAGGGTTGTCCTGAATGATATCGGCCCAAAAACGCGTATAAAAATGATGCAGGTAAGAATTTTCCAAAGTGCATCCTTCGGTAATTGAGTAGGTGTTGCAAGCCCCGTTATCATTTAGCTTTATTTGTGAGCGTTTCAAAAATGCTATGTGGGCGAATTCATGAATCACGGTGTGTATGAAGTCTTTATTTTCACCGTCCGTGTAGTCGGCAGGGTCAATAGAAATGTTCCATTTCTCAATGTTTTCTTCGTTAAGATTGACGAACGCGAGTGTGTTATCGACACCATCGGTGCTGATATGAAATTCAACGACCTCTTCGCTGATGACAGACTCTGGCAAAATACTTAAAACAACGGACCATATTTCTTGGAACGCTTGTTCGTTTTCAGGTTCGTCGTTGATTATTTTGTCGAGCGTTAACTGTTTATTGACAGAGAATTTGGCGATTTCACGCGAATTTTCATCGCTTGTTGAGTTGTCGTCGTGGCCATCGAATTCGTCATCAATAAATTCATCAAACCCCCCGTAGAACTCCATCGACAACGTATCGCATTGCGCATCATCTAGATCAGTGCAATCTAGATAACAACTATCGTTAGTTGCATCATATTGTTCTCCGATATAACAGCCGTTATCATCGAGTTCGTATTCTAATTGAGGCGCTGTTTTAGGCACAGAACTGGCGCAGCCGCTAATGACGATTAACGCTAGCGACATAAAAAACCAATTACGAACGCACACGTGGCGTTTAATCATCGACTAATCCCACTCAGGTGCCCAAGGCACTAAGTGTTTATCAACAATCCGGTAATTTGTGTGCGTGAGTTGATCGATGCGAGCCATGTCAACATTGGATAACGTGAAACTAAGTACATCGAAATTTGCTCGGATATTAACCGGGTTAGTAGACATGGCATTCACGCTGACCCCTTTTTGTAGAATCCAGCGTAATACGATTTGTCCTGTTGCTACGTCGTAGTCGGTAGCCAACTGTTTAAGTAAATCGACTTTAAAGACCTCTCCTCTGGCTACTGAGCAATATGAGGCTAGCGGTATGCCTGTTTCTGCAGACGCCTGAAGTAGTGTGTCCTGATTGAGCAACGGATGAAACTCCACTTGATTGGTAACAATTGGAGTATCGGTGAGTTCTTTGCAACGCCGAAGCATGCTCGATGTGAAATTACTGACCCCAATATGCTTACACAGGCCACTTTGCTGTGCGTTCAGTAAAAACTCAAGGGGTTGCTCAATGTCACCGTCAGCAGGTGGCCAATGCAATAACAATACATCCAATGAGTCGATTTTTAGTTGTTCAAGGCTACGTTCTACAGAGGGTGTAAAGTCTTTTTGTGTGTACTTATCGATGGGTACTTTGCTGGTGATAAGTAGCTCTTGCCTAGTTATACCGCTGTGCTCTAGGGTTTTCCCAATATCCGATTCGTTTTGATACATCTGTGCGGTGTCTATGGCGCGATAGCCCACATCCAATGCTGTTGATAGCGCTTCACTCAGATCTCGGCCTTTGAGGGGGAAAGTGCCAAAACCGCGTTCGTACTTTTGCTGAAAATACACGTCTGAGTTCCTGAGAGGTTTAGTGTCGCTAAGAGGTCGAAACCGCGAAGCTAGTGGGGCTTCGTGGAAATGACTCAGGTCTAACTATAAGGCATTCGGTATTGCCCGCCAGTGAAATTATAGGCTGTCCGGCAGCATGATGGGGAACGCAGCACTACTCAAGTGTGGGTTAGAATGGCGCTGGCGGGTTTTCCCCCGGCCGTTATATATCTTATTTACTGACCCAAGAGCTGGATACCATGACACAGGCTGACTCTCACGAACTGAGTACTCATGACGCTTTGGACGATGAGCGTAATAAGTCGATTTTGATCTATGTCAATGGCGAACTAAAGCCGCGGGATCAAGCCACCGTATCAGTCTACGACAGCGGTTTTATGTTGGGTGATGGTATGTGGGAGGGCATGCGTTTGTACGATGGTGTTTGGGCCTTCTTTGACGAGCACATGGATAGACTATTCAATAGCTGCAAAGCCGTATCGTTGGATATAGGCATGGATAGAGAAGGTGTTCGGCAAGCGATAGCTGAGACGGCTGCTGCAAACAATATGCACACAGATGTTCACTGCCGACTCATGGTTACCCGTGGTATCAAAGATAAGCCGTTCCAACATCCAGCTTTGTCGCGCTCAGGACCGACGTTTGTCATTATCATGGAGCATTCCAAGCCATCGCCTGGCTTGCAGGGAAAAGGTATTCGCTTGGCCACAGTCCCACAAGTGCGCGGCTTACCGATGTCCCAAGATGCAAAATATAACTCTCATTCAAAGTTGAATTGCGTTATTGCATGCTTACAGGCAGAACAAGCGGGCGCTGATGAGGGATTGATGCTAGATCCTCATGGGTTTGTGAATACGACTAACGCCTGCAATTTTTTCATCGTCAGAAAAGGTCAGGTTTGGACATCGACGGGTGACTATTGCATGAACGGTGTCACCCGACAAAAAGTGATCGATGTGTGCAGAGCAAACGATATACCCGTATTTGAGCGTAACTATTCGTTAGTTGATGCGGTCTCAGCTGATGAAGCCTTTCTAACTGGGACGTTTGGTGCACAAACACCTGTTGCCGAAATTGATGGTAAAAATATTGGCTCCGCAGAGCGCCCAGTAACAACGCGTATTCAAACGCTATACAAGCAACTGATTACCGATCATGTAAAGCAAATGAGCTAGTTGAAATATTATTCGACTAGCTATTTGCGACGCGTTGCAACGGTATGACATTGGACAGTTGCAACGCAGCGAAACTATCTGTTCGAGCAATATCCCAAAATTTTATGAAGGCTGGGTGCGTAACCGTTGAGTCAACAATGTCGTTGGTGCCAACCCAGTCGTATTGACTCGCGGCAGAGCGAACTTCTCGACTGTTTATTCGAATCATTAGATGATGGGCAGTGAACTGCTCAGGGTGGGTCAGCCCGCACGCCTCAGTGGTGTGTTTGAGCGCATCAAGTGTATTCGCGTGGAACTGTGCAACGCGTTTGTATTTATCGTTTACGTTGAGTGCTTTGGTTCTTCTCGGGTCTTGAGACGTGACGCCCGTTGGGCATTTACCGGTGTGACAAGTTTGCGCTTGAATACAGCCAATAGCGAACATAAAGCCGCGGGCCATGTTGCAAGCATCTGCGCCTAGAGATAGCACACGAGCAATATCGAAAGCGCTGATAAGCTTTCCAGAGGCTATGACTTTAACCTTGTCTCTCAATCCTAAACCCATCAGGGTGTTGTGCACTAGCATGAGGCCTTCGCGTAGAGGAGCTCCAATGTGGTCTGCAAATTCAACCGGTGCTGCACCCGTACCGCCTTCTGACCCATCGACAGTAATAAAGTCTGGCCATATTTGGCACTCTTTCATCGCTTTTGCAATAGCGAAAAACTCCCAAGGATGGCCTACGCATAATTTTATACCAACCGGTTTTCCATCGGATAGCGTGCGTAGTTTTCCGATGAAGTTCATCAGCTCTAGTGGGGTAGAAAAAGCACTGTGCGATGTTGGGCTCACGCAGTCGACGCCGACAGGGATACCTCTGGCGGCGGCTATTTCAGGCGTTACTTTGGATGCAGGCAGAATGCCACCGTGTCCAGGCTTTGCTCCTTGAGACAGCTTGATTTCAATCATTCGTACGTTCGATTTCGCAGCCGTGGCTATGAATTTTTCGTCGTTGAATTGTCCCTGTTCATCCCGGCAACCAAAGTACCCACTGCCGATTTGCCATATGAGGTCGCCATTGTGAATTTCGTGAAAATGAGATATCGAACCCTCTCCGGTGGTGTGGGCAAAGTTGCCTTGTTTCGCCCCTCGGTTAAGTGCCTCAATAGCGGTTGAAGACAATGCGCCGAATGACATGCCAGAGATATTGAGCAGTGAACTTTCGTACGGGTGCTTACAGGTTGTCGCACCTATCGTTGTGCGAAAGTCACCGTTTTCTATGTGACTAGGAGCCATCGAATGATTGATCCATTCATGACCGACTTGTTGAACGTTTTTGAGTGTGCCAAAGGGCCTTAGTCCTTCTATGTTTTTTGCGCGCCTGTAAACGAGTGCGCGTTGTTCACGAGAGTAGGGAACTTCATCGTGATCGCTTTCGAGAAAATACTGCCTTATTTCAGGCCTGATTCGTTCAAATACGAATCGTAGTCGTGCAATTAACGGATAGTTTTTTAGTACTGAACGACGATTTTGACATAAATCGTGAATGCCAATAGCTGATGCAAGTAGAGCGCAGCCGAATAATAAACCGCCTGCAAACGCATGGGTTAAACCAAGAAACGCACCCAGAGGTACCGTGAGTAAAACGAGTATCAACGGTATATATCGCATTGTACGTATCCTGTTAAAAGCTCAG
>CALKLO010000044.1 GCA_937991945.1 uncultured Granulosicoccus sp. | reverse complement strand
GGTGACTGAATTGCCTGAGCTGACTAAAACATCAGTAAGAATGCCGCCGGATAAAGGTACGACACTCACCGAAGCGAGTGCTGTGCCACTGCCCACCGCTTTTAATCGATCATTGATGAGTGCTTGCGTGACAGGGCGCGTGACAACGAGTGGGGCCGGTCTGCCACCTCCGCGTCTTCCGCTAGCCTGAGCCGGTTTTCCTGAGCTGGCGCTGGCATCGGGTTTGCCGCCGCTGGTGCCTGCTTGGGTGGGTTTGCCTGAGTTTGCATTGGCGTTAGGTTTGCCGCCGCTGGTGCCTGTCTTGCCAGAGGCTTTGTCGGCGTCGTTGCCGCTGTTTACCGAACCTGTGCTGTTGGCGGCTGGTGCACTGCTTGACGGTGCGTCTTGCGGGGGCTCAGCGCCATCGATGCGAAACCAGAGAATTGCAGCAACGCCTAAGACAACAGCCAGGCTAAATAGCTTCCACATAGTCGGTATTTTTTTAAATGTTGTTGCGTAACGAGAGTACGCCTTAAGCATCAATTTGTGCAATCTTAGCGTTAGAACTTGCACATTTTTTACTCCATCGCGCACTGTGTCGGTGCGTGATGGTTTTTTGGCTCAACGCTTAAAACGGTTGAAATCGGAACTCGCCATACCCAGCGCCACGCATGCTCTTGATACTGTCATTGCGTTTAGCTGATAAGGCCTCAAATGCATCTAGCTCAGCACCTTTGTAATGATGCCGATAGACAACGGCGGTTGTGGATAAAAGTGAACTTGTCAGAGTAACATTGCCTTGTAGGGTACGCCGCGTAGCGAAGGACGTACACTAGTTAGTATGAATGAAGACATCAAAACTCGTGGTAAATTCCCCAGTATTCTACACAGTGGCTTTGCTGTAATTTTACTGTGCGTGTCTGGCTACCAGCCTGTCAATGCAGAGACCATTCGCGTGTCCATTGCAGACCTCGACAATGCAATATACGAAATGGACACGCAACCGGATGCGTTGTCCCGCCTTGCATTACAGAAAATTCAAAATGCATTAAACGATGCAGAGCTTACTTTGGGCGCTGGCGAACTTATTTATTCGGATTCGCAAACAGATTTAAACGTTAACTCCGGGTGCACAAGAACTGAAATTCGTTCTCTGGACACAAATATAGCGCTGGCCTCCAACTCAGCGCTCTCCGTAACCTTGGATACGCTGTATCAGCCAATACAATTGTCCATAGAGTTAGACACGTCCATATCGGTAGTAGGGCGAGCCAAGCAAATCATAGGGGTACGTTTGGGCAGTTGCCAAGAGTTAGGAAACGATAATTTTTCATTCGATGCAAGTGGCACCGCGCAGTTGTCATTGCAACTAGAGCTTCGATTAAATCCGTCACTAAATGATCAGCAGCAATTGCTAACCCTAAGACCTGAAGTGTCACTTGAGGGTCGTTTGGAAAAACAGAACATCAATGTCGACGTGGACGACTCATTGTTGCGAAGCCTGTTAGAAGATTTTATTGAAGATGAAATAGATGACGCGTTTGACGATGCGCAAATTGTTCAGGCCTTAACCGAGTTGGAGCAACGTCTAAGAGACTCTATAGAAAGCGAACTTGACGACGGCCGCATTCAATTAGAACTACCATCGGCCACCGATGAGCAAGTAAATTCGCTTTATGCATTGCTAACACCACAAGCAGATTTTTCGTTGTCCCTCGGCTATATGCGCACGCAACGGGTAGCACTCCTAGCCGCTCTTATTGTCGGTGATGAGGCCGGTGTTCAAGCAATCATTAGTCATGCGGTGCAATGTGAAGTTGCCGGTGTCCTTCAAACAACGATGACTCATCAGCCGGTGTATCAACTCAATGCGTCAGGTTGTGAGGCTATGCAAATACCCACGTTGGGTGCTGATGAGAATGGCATGGCTTACTACGAGGATGCACAGTGTCAAACGTCTCTAGATTTTTACGCAACCAACACCGTGCAATACTGCACTCAGGTGTTAGATACAGAACGATTAGGCAATGCCGCCTCGTTCACGAGTGAGCTTAATCGTTGGACGCTATCGCCCGGTACTCGCTTTGATGTGGGTGCACTACCACTTGCGGGTAAACAACAACCTTTCACACAGCGTGTTAACTACAAAACAGTACCTACCGGCATGGGCGAATGCTCACTGGAGATGCGCATTCATTCTGCATCCCCAAATGCCGTTGCCTCAACACCTTCAAAAACACTTATCGCTTTTCATGGCGGTAGTTGGCAACGTCGTTCTTCAGGTGCGTTAGGCTTAGAGGCTTTTGCGGCTCAATTTGTTGATAAAGGCTACGTGGTCTTTGTTCCTTTTTACCGTCTCATTGGCACAGCAGAAGGTAACGAGGCGTGTAACGACGCATCGTTAGAGCAAGTGCTAGATGATGCACACGATGCCTTAACGTGGGTGCAAGACAACGGCAGTCGTTACGGTGTTGTTGATAAGCCGGTTGTGTTTGGTCAATCCGCGGGTGGGCACTTGGCGGCAGTATTAGCCGTTGAGCGGCCTACTGAAGTAGCTAGTGCGGTTTTGTTTTATGCACCCACTGACTTTGCAGAATTCGCGCGTCAACTGCTTGAGGGCGAAATCGAAACTGTCACGGGGCAAGGTATTTTGGAAGCGGTAGTGGGTGAGACGCTCGAAACCTTAGACGTTCAACTGCCGCTAATCCAACGCAATTCATTGGCGGCCCGTGTGGTAGACCGACAAGGCATCGCGCCGCCGTTTTTCATGCTGCATGGTATTGAAGATAGCGTCTTGCCGGTCAGTCAGTCGGTCAGAATGTGTAACGCCTTGGCAGGTAATCCTAAGGAGGGGCCTGCATCTAATTTAACGGAACAACCTGACACGCTACGTAGCATTGTCAATTGTGGAGAAGCCGGTAGCGAGCTGCACCTGATTACCGAAGGTGAGCATGCTCTTGATTTGTGCATCGCAGAGGAGCTGTGTTTATCGGGTTCTGCGCAGAGTGCGGCGCTGACAGCAGACTCTGTGAGTCACATGTTAGATTGGATTCGTACCGCACAAGCTGATCCTGCTCTGTTGCAAGACAGCACGGGTAGCACAAGCTCAGGTTCTCTTGGCTACCTCGGGATTGTCTCTCTTCTATTGATGTTTCTTAGGCGTCGACGCATATGTATATCGTAACGGGTGCATCTTCAGGTATTGGGTTAGCGACGGCTCAAGAATTGTTATCGCGAGGCGAGACGGTCGTTGTTGCTGCGAGACGGCCAAACGCATTTGATGCTCTGCAACAGCAGTACGGTACTAGCGTTATTGCTGTCTATGCCGATGTCGCATCAACAGATGGTCGTGAAAAAATAGCAATTGCGGTGAACGGTCGTCGAATAAAAGGCATTGTTCACTCGGCAGGCTCTCCCATCGCGTTAGCGAGCTATACGCAGCTCAATACTGAGCACATGGTTCTAGATATGGCGGTGCATGTCGCGGCGCCAATCGCTCTGAATAATCACTTCAAAGACCAACTACAGCAAGCTCGCATCGTGTACATCGATTCTTACTCTGCCACTGAGTTGCGAGAGGGTTGGTCGGGATACTCCATCATAAAAGCGGCAGCGCAAATGGCAGCAAAATCTGCAGCAGCTGAGTTTACGCAAGCCACTGTTATTCGCGTATTTCCAGGAGGGGTCAGAACACCGCTGGTGAATGCGGTACTTGATGCAAGCGTTGCATCGCCCACACGAGACATATTCAAGGCGATAGATGAAGCCGGTGAGTTGGCAGAGCCTGACACAATAGGGCGCTATATCTCAGACATCATGCTACTGGCAAACGAGGAACAGCTTAATGCTCGACAGTTTTGGGACTTTGGCAACTCAGCTGATCACCCGTTCTAGAGCGCTCACTGTTTAACGGCAAATTTCTTGGGGGTGTTGCATAAGCATTCCACACCAGATGAGTGGCGTATTCCTCATGGGTAGAGTTCATACGCCACTATTGCTGGAGGACTAACTGGGGGTCAGTCCGCGCAATCTTTCAGAACGTCTGCGTAGTAGTTCTAGCACCGTCAGCAGAACGATAGATATCGCCACCATGATGGTTGCAACGGCCAAAATAGTCGGAGAGATTTGCTCTCTAAGGCCTGTAAACATTTGCCAAGGCAGTGTCTTTTGACGGGCAGAACCCATGAACAACACAACGACCACCTCATCGAACGAGGTAATGAAGGCAAACAAAGCACCTGATACAACACCTGGAATAATTAAAGGCATTTGTACTTTAAAAAATGTCGTAACAGGATCGGCACCCATGCTTGCTGCTGCGCGGGTAAGTGATCGGTCAAAGCCAACAAGTGTTGCGGTAACGGTGATGATGACAAACGGTGTGCCTAATGCGGCATGAGCCAAAATGATTCCAAGGTACTCGCCTTGCAGACCAATGCGGCTGTAGAAGAAAAACATACCCGCAGCTGAGATGATCAAAGGAACAATCATTGGCGATATTAAAATAGCCATGATAGTGCGGCGGTAAGGTACATGGCTTTGCGATAAGCCAATAGCCGCTAACGTACCCAAAGACGTTGCAATAAGCGTTGCAGCTGGTGCTATGAGAAACGAGTTTTTCAGAGCTTTTTGCCAATCAGAGCTGGTAAAAAAATCTTCGTAGTGTTTTAACGAGTAACCAGCAGGGTCTAACGCCAACATTTCAGGGGTAAAGGTGAAAAAATCCTGAGAGCTAAACGACAAAGGAATGATAGTAATGATAGGGGCGATCAAGAAAAATAAGATGAACGCGCAGATGACATACCGAAAGGTATAAAACCAAATGCGTTGACCCGTGGATGCGTAAGGAGGTAAGGCGCTCATGACAGACCCTCCAGAAGGATCAAAGTGACGGGTAGGGTAAGGATGCTGTAGTTAGTATTCATTGATCAATTACCCCAGTTTCACGTTGTCGATACCGACAATACGATCGTAAGTCCAATACAGCGCCAGTACGAGCACGAGCAATATTGAACCTAATGCGGCTGCTAGACCCCAGTTAAGCGACGAGCTAATGTGATAAGCGATTCGGTTAGAGATAAACACGCCTTTGGTTCCGCCGACAAGCTCAGGCGTGATGTAGTAACCGATCGATAATATGAATACCAGTATGGATCCAGCGCCGATGCCTGCAACCGTGTTCGGGAAGTAAATTCTCCAGAAGGCTAAGGTGTCACTGGCCCCCATGGATTTCGCGGCACGCATGTACGTAGGCGATATCGTTTTCATGACTGAGTACAACGGCAGAATCATGAACGGTAGCAAGATGTGCGTCATGGCAATGATGGTACCCGTCATGTTGTTAATCATAACGAGACGCCCGGCCTCTGATATGAAACCAACCCAGACCAGTAAGTCGTTGATAACGCCTTGCTGTTGAAGCAAGACTTTCCATGCACTGGTGCGAACTAGTAGAGATGTCCAGAACGGTAGCAATACCAGTATGAGAATTAGATTAGATGAGCGAACCGACAGTGTTGCTAACAAGTAGGCAATGGGGTAGCCCAGCAAAATACAGCTGGTGGTAATGACCATGCTGAGAAAGATAGTTCGCAAAAATAAGCCTAAGTAGAGACGCTCGTTTTCTGGTTTTTTCTCAACGCCAACATCGGTTCGTTCTGAATCAACTGCTGCAAGAAAGTAGCTGTCGATGATGGGAGGGGATAATCGTTTTATCGCCTGCCAATTATCGATCTCAGTCCAGCCTTTTTCTATGGCAGCAAATTGGCCTTTGAAATCATCGGAAGGGAAGCTAGCCAATGCGTCCGGTACGCCTGCAAACAATGCAGCTACAGGTGCATCGCTGCTAGTCGCCAATGCACTAAGGTCGCTGGCGCTCATGTTTGAAAGATCATGGTACAACGTGGCGTAGGTGAAACCATGCGGCACAAGGGCTGCTGGGTCTGCATCGTCGCCCTCTTCAGAGGCAAGCCAAGCTTTCCAGTTGTCTAATGATATAGCCGTGTAGCGGAACTGCGCAGGCCATTGCTCTGATGCCGTCAGTGTGGCCCATGCCTCTGGCGTGTTCCAATCGGCATTTAAGCCGATGAACGCGTTCATTGCCGCTTCGCGTTCTAATTTTTTGATTTGCCGGCCAGACTTTCTAAATACGCTGGAGATACCCGGCTGGTCATAGTTAATTCGACTGCCGAGTCGAGTATGAATCTTGATTTCCTGCGCTAGCATCATGTCATCGGCTAGGGCGGCAAAGACTCTCTCGGAAGGTAGTTCGCCAGATTCAGAATCCCAATCGTTCAGAGCGCGAACCGTTCCGGGGATAGTTTTTTCAACAATGGAGTTTTCCACTGATCGGTACAGCATGTCGCCGATGGGGAAAATAAAACTGACCAGTACAAACGCTAAAAGAGGGGCAATTAAGAGCAGAGCTCGAAGCTTTTCACGTCTGAGTGCGCGCGCCAAGCTACGTTTGAGGGGAATGCCATCTTTGGTCAGTGGGCCTTGACCCGCTGCCTGATCATGACTTTCGGAGTCTACTGAATCTAGTGTTGTTGATGCTGTCACTGGGGGCTCCGAATGAAATGCCTTAAGTCCTTATCACCTACCGTAAATGATTAGTCTGGGAACAGGGGACAGGCAATCGAGAAATGAATGATCCGCGCTGCAAGATTAACAGCCTTTAACGCAAACCGGAGCACTAAATAGTGCTCCGGCTGGTATTGCAACTTCGACAATCTGAGCTTTAGCTAGTTATCAAAGCGTTGGTTGCAAAAACTTACTGTGCTAGCCAAGTTTGGAATTTTGCATCCAGATCGTCACGGTTGTCAGCCCACCACTCGTAGTTGTACAAGAATGTGTTCATGGCATTTTTAGGATCTGTAGGCATATGTGGAGCCATGTCGATTCCTAACTCAGCGTGCTTTCCTACCAATGGAGCAGAAGAGGCACGAGCTGGACCGTAAGAGATGTACTTAGATTGGTCAGCTAGACGCTGAGTATCTGTAGCGAACTTGATGTAGTGAAGTGCACGGTTAGTACGAGCTTCGTCAAGACCTGTTGGGATAATCCAACCGTCAAGATCGAAAACCTGCGCGTCCCACAACATAGCAACTGGCTGCTCTTGCTCAACAATGACTGAGAACAAACGACCGTTGTATGTAGAACCCATCAGAGCTTCTGAATCAGCAAGTAACTGAGGAGTTTCTGCACCAGCTGACCACCAGATAACATCGTCACGAATAGTGTCGAGTTTAGCGAGAGCTTGAGTAACACCTTCGTCTGTGCTTAGAACGTCATAGACGTCTTCTTTAGCAACACCGTCACACAGAAGAGCCCACTCAACATTGTTGATAGGACGCTTTTCTAGTGAACGCTTACCAGGGAAAGTAGCTGTATCAAATACTGCACAGATGTCAGTCGGTACAGCGCCGTTCCATGCTTCTACGTCAGTACGGTAGCCCATAGTCGTTGAGTAAACGATTTGTGGGATAAAGCAATCAGAAACAAGTAGGTCACCAAAATCTTCAGAAGCAGGTGTGCCATCTGGTGCTGCAGCGAGCTGCTCGTCAGCATTGATTTCCATTGCCAAGCCTTCGTCACATAGACGCATAGCATCAGCAGCAACAACGTCAACAACATCCCAAGTGACGTTGTTAGCTTCGTTCATGGCACGCAGCTTAGCAACGGCTTCAGCTGAAGATTCGTCATTGACGATCTCAACACCCGTTATTTCGCTGTATGGGTTGTGATAAGCCTGGAGTTGTGAGTTTGAGTATGCGCCGCCCCACGAAACAATCGTAAGTTCGTCAGCACAATCTTCACATGCAGGTAGTTCTTCGGCAGCAGTTGCGACCATAGCTACTGTGCTCAGCGCAAATACGCCAGCCAGTCCAGCAGTAAACTTCATAAAGGATCTCCTCTGTAGATTCCGTACAGAGCGTAACATATGCTCAGCACCAGTCTCGTGACAAACACGCACTAATACAGGGAAAAAGGGTCGTCAATTCACACTTGTTTGCCCTTCAATTGGGCAGGTGGTCAATTAAAGCAACCCACTGTCGCCAGTGGGCAAGTGTGACAAATACTAAAAGCACGGCCCCTAAGAGACGGGGTCTAACGCCTTGGCATCTTCAGCGCTCCAGCCCAATGTGTAGGACTGTCCCTCAACAGGTGTTGCTGCGCGCCCACCATTAGGTAATTTGACGATAAATTCGTCATTACCCGCCACCGACATAACAATGCGCAGGTGATCGCCTAAGTACAGAACCTCTTTAACAACTCCGTTAACTAAGTTGTCGCGCTTTTCAGTCGGTTCAAGTTCAACGCGCTCAGGACGCAGAGACAAGGTGGATCGTGATCCGACTTCGCCAATGTTGACCGCATGAGATTCTACTTGCGTTCCATCATCGAGAGTCATGGAACATCTATCGTTGTTAATGGCCGTTATTTTTCCAGAGAGCTTGTTGTTCTCGCCAATAAACTGCGCAACGAATGAGTTTTGTGGGCTCTCGTACAAGGCATCGGGGGAGGAGAGCTGTTGGATGACACCGTCTTCAAACACAGCCACTCGGTCAGACATGGTGAGTGCTTCGGTTTGATCGTGTGTGACATACACCACGCTGACACCCAAGCTTTCATGTATGTGTTTGATTTCGTATTGCATCTGCTCGCGCAGTTGCTTGTCTAGTGCGCCCAAAGGCTCATCCATGAGGACTAAATCAGGATCAAAAACCAGTGCGCGGGCTACAGCGACGCGTTGTTGCTGTCCACCGGATAATTGTGCAGGCCGACGATTACCAAAGGCTCCGAGCTCAACCATGTCTAGCGCGCGTTTCACTTTTGCGTCTCGCTCACTTTTACCCATTTTGCGAATCTCTAACGGAAACGCTAAGTTCTCAGCCACGCTCATATGAGGAAACAGGGCATAGTTTTGGAAAACCATGCCGATGCCACGCTTACGTGGTGGAACGTTATTAATAGGCTTGTCATTGAGGAATATTTCCCCGTGAGTGGCAGGTTCGAAGCCTGCCAACATCATGAGGCAGGTGGTTTTGCCGGAGCCCGAGGGCCCCAGCATGGTGACAAATTCACCCGGTGCAATGTCTAGGTTAAGGTCTTTAACAACCAGTACTTCGCCGTCGTAGCTTTTTTGAACGTGTTCAAATCGAACGGCGGCTCCTCGAATCGGAGTCGAGGACTTGGCGCTAGTTGCTGAGCTCATAACGTATCACTGCATTAGTTATTAAACGACGAGATGATCAGGGCCGTAGTTAAAACCCGTCAGGTTTCTGGGTTGGTTGGCCCCAGCTTCGATCACGAGTATATCGTGCTCTCTGTATCCACCGGCGCCTGGAAGACCCTCAGGGATTGTGATCATCGGTTCCATGGACACTACCATACCGGGTTCTAGCACTGTGTCACAATCTTCTCGCAACTCTAAACCCGCCTCGCGACCATAGTAGTGACACAGAACACCGAACGAATGACCGTAACCAAAGGAGCGGTATTGTAATAAGTCATAGCTGGCATACAGCTCATTAAGCTCTTTAGCGACATCACTGCACTTAGCACCTTCCACCAGAAGCTCTTTGCCTCGATCGTGGACTTCGCAGTTAATTTCCCACATTCGGCGGGACGCATCATCGACTTCACCTGCAAACAAGGTGCGCTCTAGAGCGACATAATATCCAGCGACCATTGGGAAACAATTGAGGCTTAAAATATCGCCGTTTTCAATGCGTCGACTGGTCACCGGGTTGTGTGCACCATCGGTGTTCAAACCAGATTGGAACCAAGTCCACGTATCCAGTAATTCTCCGTTTGGCCATGTTTTAGCGATCTCTCGGACCATAGCGCCGGTACTGGCTAGCGCGACTTCGTGCTCTGGCACACCAATGCCAATAGCGTCCACCACTGCCGCGCCACCCAAATCAGCGATGCGAGTCATTTGCGCAATGTGTGCAATCTCTTCATCTGATTTGATCATGCGCAGCTTCATGGAAGGCGCAGCGATGTCGACAAATTCAGCATCAGGGAAATGGAATTCGAGTAAGTTTTTGAATTCGATATCAACGTGATCGAACTCAATGCCTATGCGGCGCGGCTTACCCATCAGCTGTTTGGCTGACTGGAAGTAGTTGTCATGCTGCCAATCGGTGTAGGTCACGTTATGGCCGTAGGTACGACGCCACGGTTGGCCGCCGTCAATACCCGCACTAATAGAGGTGACGGCATCGCCGTTGAACACCAAGCCGTAGCGTCTGCCAAAGCGGCAGTACAGGAAGTCTGAAAGGTAGCAAATATTCTGGTAAGAGGTAAATAAGGCGGCATCCACATCCATGGATGCCATCAGTTCACGTATGGCACGTTGGCGACGCTCCATTTCGGCAGCAGAAAAGGTTTGTTGGGCGCGTTCACCGTTTCCGGTGTAATCCACTTGGCGTGGCATATCCATCGATTGAGACTCCGTCTGTGATAGCGCCGGATAATGCCGTTAGGGCACTGTCTGGTCAAGAGGAATCGCGTTGAATCAGTGTTCTAAGGGCGACACAGATAGTGAGAATCTGCGCCGATAGGATCGGAACCCTACATAACGAAATTCATGACTAAGAGACTCACCACTAAGTAGAGAATGGTCATGATGCCGCCAACGCGCATGAAATCGGCCACACTGTACCCGCCTGGACCCATGATTAACGCATTGACTTGGTTGGTCGGAATGAGGAAGGCGTTTGACGTGGAGATGGCAACGGTCAAGGCGAACATGGCAGGATCAGCGCCAATGGAGACAGCGATATTGACGGCCAAGGGCACAAGCAGAACCGTCGCTCCAATATTGGACATGACCAGCGTGAAAAACGTGGCAAGCCCTGCAATGACCGTTTGCATAACCCAGATGGGTACATCGCCAATGAGTAATAACAAATGCCCGGCTATCCAGAGGGCGGCACCGGATTGATCAACAGCGATACCCAGCGGAATGAGG
This sequence comes from uncultured Granulosicoccus sp., assembly GCA_937991945.1. Taxonomy (GTDB): domain Bacteria; phylum Pseudomonadota; class Gammaproteobacteria; order Granulosicoccales; family Granulosicoccaceae; genus Granulosicoccus. The sequence continues at coordinate 25,104 of CALKLO010000044.1, read as the reverse complement.
CAGGCCAGCAAGAAAACCGTTTGCAAGCTAACCGAGTTGTACGCTTCATCAATGGTTAGCACGCCTGACAAAATCATACCCAGAGCACCAGCGAGTAATGATATGGACAACGTGTCTGTCAGCATAAAAAGCACAAGCGACATGAAGAAGAAAAACAAAGCAGGTTTTAGCTTGTCGTCTCTTAGATCTTCGTATTTGACATCGGTGGCCACAACCACATCTCTGTCTGCTTTGAGCTTGTTGAGATCTTTCCAGCTGCAGTGAACTACAAGGGTGTCACCCGAGTGGAGCTTGGTATCTCTAAAGCCTGTCTTGATGACTTGATCGGCGCGGTAAATTTGCATGATGTTCATGCCGTAATTTCGTCGAGGTTTAATATCGCCGATGGCCCTACCCACTAAAGAGGAAGCGGGGGGGATAACGATTTCACCGATTCCGCTGTATTGCGGGTTTAGGACTTTTGAGAAACGCTCCGGTTCGCCGTGCAGTTTCCAGTGGTATTCCTGGCAAAACGCCTCGACTTCACCGCGATCACCCAGCAGGCCTAGTCGAGTATTGACCCAAACTGTTTCTTCTCTATCTGGTGGGATTTTGACAACGTCGCCGCTATACAGAGCCAGAATAAATGGCATATTCGGGTAGGTTTCTTCGATCTGGTGGATGCTCATGCCCACCATTGGGCTCTCTACCGTTATTTGAGCTTCCAATAGCTCGCCGCTAATTCCGTACAAACTCTGAAAGTAATCGTCAGTTCGCGATGTACGAGTGGAGTCCTGATCAGACTTGGGTAGGACAAATCGGCCGGCGACCATGAAATACAGTAATCCTGTAAAGCTCAGTGCGGCTCCAATAGGGAGCACCGCAAACAGTCCAAAGCTTGCCATTTGTGCATCGGCTGACAATTGAGCGTTGGACGTTATGATCAGATCGTTGAGCAGAATGAGGGGGCTAGACCCAATCATGGTTGCGGTACCACCCAAAATGATACAAAAGCCAACCGGCATGAGTAGTCGGCTCATGGGGATACCAGTTCGTGCAGAGACACGACTCACCACTGGCAGAAACAAGGCCGCAACGCCAATGTTTTGCATAAAGCTTGAAGCGAGGGCCGCAATACCTGACATAACAGGGCTGATGCGTGCTTCCGATTTGCCACCGATGCGTAAAATGAGCTGAGCAAGACGCCCCATCAAACCGGTTTTGTCCAAGCCACGCCCGATAATCATGACGCCAATGATGGCAATGACCGCGTTACTGGAGAAACCTGAAAAGAGTTCGTTCAGGCTCAGGATGGGTTCAATACCGGGAAACTTCGAAACCAGGCCTAGGGTGACCATGACGATCATGGCAACAACATCGACCCGCACCTTCGAGAACGCGAACATGTAGACCGTTACAGCGAGCAGGAATAGCACGATGGCCATTTCCACTGTAAGTGCTACTGTCTCGCTCATTCGTCGGGGTCTGCGTCTAGAAAAACGAAGGGTGCAGCGCGGTTATTCGATGCGTGTGGAAGCTAGTTTGGCAAGTACTGCGCCATATTGATGGCAGTAACTTTGCCACTGTTCGTGAAACTCTAAATTACTCGTCTATAGTTTACTGGGTCTGACACGCAGTCTGGTAAGAATGCTGCCAGCCAGACGGTGCTTTTATAGAGTGCCAGCATTCGAAAGAAAAGAAAGTAAGACAGTTAAACTAGTGGCTTATAGTCACTATTGGTTACACAGATTGGCAAGACAATTCGCTTAAACACAATTGATCAGAATTCAACCGGTTTCCAACGCTTATTTGCGGGCTGAGATAGCGTTAAATGAATTTACTCACTCATCTGGCTCGCTGACGAAAAAATGAAAATACAACTTTCCAGTACCTTACCTTTTACACCTGTTCAGCTTGATGCCCATCATGTGCAGCCGCGCCGCGCCGTTGGCCAGCTCGTGGGCTTGGAGCAGGGGCGTGAATATCGCACGGCTGTATACGAATTTCGCCACTCTGACGAAGACGTTATTCACTATCAGGTGGACCCGAATGAGCGTGTCTATTTGGATGAGGAGAGCAGTTCTGTTGAGCCGGTTATGGCAGCGCGCCAGACCAGTGTTCCAGAATCCCTAGATTGGCTTGGGCACGATGACTCCATGAGTTACAAGCCGTATTCATTCTTAGTCATGAATGCAATGACTAAGCTGGCAGCTAATTGGGACGGCGTGGTTTACCGCACGCCTAGTGGCGAGCGTCTTAGAGACACAGCCATGAATGCCACGCTGCAGGTCCTTGATGCGTGTGTTTGCAACCGTTTTGGCTTATGGGTCATGGTTAATTTGACGGGTGATAAGAACGCTGCCGATTCGCTTGGAACATCGCAAAACCGTCAGCTAGGCTGGGTGCCGCTTTAAAGCGCCCTAAGCTGTTGCACTGAAGACAGCGCCGGGTTCTGCGGCGATGTCTAAGGTTAGAAACTCAAGCCCGAGTGAATACGTGTCGTTGCCGTCAATTTGCTTGCAGTACCTAACCTGACAAATTCCGTTCAGAAGTCGTGTATCCAGAACAATAATGGATTGCAGCGCTATTGGTTTGACACTCTCGATGGCGCAGCCCGCGATCGACAGATCGGTCATGGTGGCTGGCAAGGGATCAACGACTGGCCATTGAGTCCAGAGCCACACTGAGGTGTTGTGATCATGCCGATAGACTTTGCGTAAGTCGTTGGCAGAATCGCTGTTGATATCTTCAATGGGCGTCGCCGCGGCCTTGCACTGAGCACAACGTTCATCGGTCGGGTATCCGGCCCCAGCGCGTGGGCTAGCAGGGCGGCTTGCGTGACAAAACGGGCACTGATTGCGTCCCGGCAGTCTCACATGCTCGACACCATTTGACGCAGGCTTTGCGTATGCAGGCCTATTGGTGCGTTTTTTAGCACCGGCTTGTGAAGTGTCTTTGGTTTTTTGTGACTGTTCCGCTTTGCTTGAGCCGCTAGCTGTAGAGCTGGAAGGGTTCTCAGATGCTCCTTGTTGAGCGTTTTGAGCGAAAAAAGCCTTGTCATAGGCTGCCCGCGAGTCGGGGTTACATAACGTGGCAACGGCTTCGTTTAATTCTTTTGCAACGGTTTCGTCCCCACCCAAATCCGGATGAAGCCGCATTTTCTGCATCATCGCTCGATAGCTTGCTTTTATGACAGGTTCGGGCGCACCCGGTTGGACATGTAACAGCAAGTAATAGTTGGGTATGTTCTCCACATTCAGGTATCGGCGACTTTGGCCGTTTATGTGAGAGTTAAAGTGTCAGAGTGCTGTATTTGAAGTGTTGTTGCATCCAATACGTGCGCAATTTCAAATAAGTTAGTTTTTTGGAAAAGCAGGATGGGCTTGTTAGGCTCGTAACACGTGGACTACTCAGGAGGTATTCATGCCGAAAGTAAACGTCGAGGCAAGTATTGAGATAGCGGTACCTGCCGAGCGAGTGCATGAGGTGCTGGTCGATTTCAACACGTGGCCCACGTGGTCACCGTGGCTATACCTAGAACCGGATGTAACGCTATCGTTTCGTGGGCAAGTCGGTCGAGCTGGGCACGGCTATGATTGGTCTGGCAATAAAACAGGCGCCGGTGGCATGACCCTGTTATTTTCATCTCTGGAGAGAATTGATTGCGACCTGCAATTTATAAAGCCCTTTAAGTCGGAGGCCCAAGTCGAATTTAAACTGGAAGCTGTGGATAGCTCGACAACACGGCTCACCTGGATCATGAAAACCAGTTTGCCATTTTATCTATTTTGGATGAAAGCGAATATGATCGGAATGATTAAGTCAGATTATCAACGCGGTTTGGCGTTACTCAAAGACTATCTGGAAACAGGTTCAACGCATTCCTCAACCAAGATAGATGACGTAGTGCCTGTGAGTGCTGTGTATTACGTTGGCAATCCAAATTCTGCGCTCATCAGCGAAGTGGGTGTCTCATTGGGGGAGAGTTTTAACGCGTTGAGAAATACACCGGTCGTGCGTCAAATTGCGATAAACGGCTCACCTTTCACGCTATACAACTCGGTGGATGTAAAAACGGGGCAGTGTTCTTATACAACGGCTCTACCGACCTACGATCCTACCTCGGTGGACGCGCCGCTAGTCTCAGCGTTAAGAGCTGAGTGCAAAGCGCTAAAAGTTATTCATGCGGGTCCGTATCGTCATCTGGGAAATGCGTGGGCGCTGATCATGGCTGAGGCCAAACACCAAAAGCTAACGGTCGACGATTCTAAGCCTCGATTTGAGCGCTATTTGAATAATCCGGATGAGGTGGCGGAGGACGATTTGATCACGGAAGTCTACCTACCTATCAAGTCGTCTTAAGCCAAAAAGAGGTTTACGCGTTTCATCGAAAGGTTTTGTTACTCATCGTTACAGATACACTGACACCAAAAGCCTATCTTTCAGCTTGTCATATTAGACTTGTGGTGAACCCGATGAAGACAACGGCCCTGTATGCGAGAGCTCTACTGCTTGCATTGTTCTGCACTGGCGGAAGCTGTGCTTTAGCAGGCGAGATTGGCGATGAGCTACGAGCGGCTGATTCTGGGAATGCCTCTAAAAATGGCGGGTTTCTAGAGGTAGGGGCTGCGATGACGGTGCAACAGAGCATATACCGTCGCGCTGATCCCACTGAAGATAACGACATATCGTTGAATGTTGGTTTGTCGATCAGTGCGGGTTATCGCTATGAACGATTATTCTTTGAAGCCAGTGAAAGTGGCTTTAATGGGCTCAATTTTGGTGTGGTACTTCTGGAAAACGATCGATGGAGGGCCGATTTGTTGCTGGCTAATATATCGGGTCACATCAGCATTGAGAGCGAAGAGCCACCTATACCCAGCACGGAAGATGAACGAAACGACGCTATTCTGTCGCGAGACAGTTTGTTTGTGGCAGCCGGCGCGCGCTTAACCGGATACTTTGGCGATAACCTTGTCCAGCTCCACGTAGTCTCAGATTGGCACGATGACAACGGTGTGTCAGGCAGTGCAAGAGTAGGGCGACAATGGCAGGTGGGCAACTGGAATGTCCAAGCTATTGGTGGAGCACGATACTACTCGCAACAATTCAACAACTACCTCTATGGGGTGAGTGCAGAAGAGCAGTCACAACGGTTTACTCAATATGTAGCAGGCAATGCATGGATCCCAGAATTTGAAGTGGGTGCAAGTTTGCCGTTGAAAAAGAACTGGGTCTACTCATCACGGTTGCGTTATCGTCACTATCCAAACTCTGTCACCAACAGTCCGCTGATAGCCAATGACGCTGATGTCATACTCACGTCTGCTATTCACTACGTTTTTTAGGCGACTTCAATAGTGAAACCTAAAAATAGAGTTTGTATTCTAGCGTTGTTGGCCTCGTTAAGCCTGTTGTTTCACAGCGTGTTGCAGGCACAAGATAACTCGTTAGAACTTCGGTTTGTGGCCAAGCCTGCTTCGTGTGTTGCGCTGCATAAAGGACAACTGTGTTTTCAAAAAATCCAGTTTACGTGGCAACCTGTGGATCAAAAAATATACTGCCTTTACACCGATGGTGAGATGACAGAGTTGTACTGTTCGGACAGCGGTGTGAGCCAATATACCCATGATTACGCATCGGAGTCGTTCCAGATGTTTACGTTGCGTGTGGCCAATACCGATGAGGTGGTCGCAAGCGTAAAGGTGAGTACATCGTGGGTTTATCGTACGGGTAGGCGTAGTTCCAGCGGTTGGAGGTTGTTCTAATACTATGGTGGATTCTATTGAAAGCCAAACTCACGTTATGGTTGTTGAAGACGATGCGTCTTTAGCTCGGTGGATGGCAGATTATCTCGAGGTTCACGGTTTTTCCGTTACCGTGGCGAATCAAGGTGATATTGCCATCGACATGATTAAAACCGATGTACCCGCTGCGGTTATTTTAGATTTGAACCTACCGGTGTTAGACGGTCTTGAGGTTTGTCGGCAAGTCAGAGAGTTTTACGACAACCCCATTATCATGCTTACAGCTCGCGATACAGAGTCAGATGAAATAACAGGCTTAGACAGTGGTGCTGACGATTACCTAGCTAAACCCATAAAGCCCAGTATTTTATTGGCCCGACTACGTGCCCTCTTGCGACGGAGTGAAAAAGCTGCGAACGATTCGTTGGTGTCCATAGGCGGATTACACATCGATGCCACGTCTAGAACAGTACGGTTGTTCGATGACATCATTGCTTTGTCTGGGCACGAGTTTGATGTGCTGCATTTGTTGGCAAATAATGTAGGAAAGACACTGAGCCGAGATGCGCTCATTGAAAACATACGAGGTATTGAATACGATGGCTTTGATCGCTCTGTTGATATTTGCATATCCAGATTACGACGAAAACTCAAAGACGATGCGCAAGAGCCTAGGCGCATAAAGACGTTGCGTGGCGTTGGCTATCTGCTCACAGCTGATGCTTGGTAGCTGAAGACGATGCGACGTATTGGTATATCCCTGCTAGTTGCTGTGGTCATATCCATCATAGGTGCCGGTTGGGCTATCGATAAAGTGTTCATGCGGCTGGAAGCGCCCGATAAAGCACTACAAACAGCCACTGTTATTGGACAACAATTAGCGGAACAACTAGACATTCCTGATGCTCAGTTGGTAAACACTGCCGACACGGTGGGCGGCAATAGCTACCCAATGACGCTATTGGCTAGAGATGAAATAAGTTTGCCGCAAGCGCTTGCTCAAATGCTCGATGAAGGGCAAAGCTTAACGTTGGAGTCAGAGCAGGGCATAACCCTCTATTTCTTATTACCCGATACTCAACGCATTCTGAGTATCGCTTTGCCTAAACCTGTAGATACACAGATGCGTCTACTACTGACTCTGTTGTTTTATGCGCTCATAGCTTTTCTAGTTTTGCTGTGGCTATATCCGTTGGTCAGACGTTTACATAGCTTGGGTGCTGCGGCTAAACAATTTGGTGAAGGGCAACTCACGCAACGCATTGCGACGCACAAGCGTAGCCAGATATACGACATAGAAACAGAGTTCAACAGGATGGCGCAACGGATTCAAGATCTTGTTGACGACAATAAAATGCTCAGTGGTGCTGTCTCTCACGATTTGAAAACCCCATTAGCCAGGCTTCGCTTTGGCATCGATTCGTTATCAGAGCAACTCGTTGAGTCCGAGCATTCTAATTACCTGACGCGCATCAGCGATGATTTAACTCAAATGGAGAGCTTGGTTGAGGTACTGTTGGAATTTGCACGGTTAGACCAACGGTTGTCAGACTTGCCGTTAAAATCCTTGTCGCTCAATGAGTTGGTTGAAGATTGTGCGCACGCTCATCAAGCGCATACGCAACATGACATACGCGTGGTATCGAACCCTAACGCAGCTGTTGTCCTTGGAGAGCCACGGTACATCAACATGATGATTAACAACGTGTTGAGCAATGCTCTCAAATATGCAAACAGTGAGATACACGTAAGCATTCACAGTCGGGCAGGCAAGGTAACGGTATGTATTGAAGACGATGGCGCAGGTTTTGGTATCGATAAACCAGAACAATGGTTAAAGCCTTTCGCAAAAAGCGAATCGACAACTGTCAATAAAGGCGTGCAAAGCCATGGCATGGGCTTAGCCATTGTTCATCGCGTTGCGCTTTGGCACGACGTAAATCTTCAGTTGACGAAAAGCTCAGATTTAGGTGGTGCCAGTGTTTGCTTGGTGTTTAAGGCAAACAGTTAAAGGGTGTTTTATTGAGCAATGGCTGGTTGCGTACTCAGAGTATTTGGACGCGCATCGGAGGTGTTGCCATGCAACTCTTCAGTACTTGCACCACTGTATAAGGCGCTATCTTGCAATACTAAAATGTCATACCGTGTACCTAAGATGCTTGACTGAGACAATTGCTGCTGCTGTACAAACGTCGGTGGTAGTCCATCTAGCTTTATAGATTCTATGGTGACATCAACAAAGTCGGCTTCGCCTTGGCTAGTCTCGACAGTGCCACCAGGGTAGGCTAGTGAAATCTCCATAACGGTTTGCGTGGGCGAAGCTTGCATGGTGCAGCCTCTGTCAACGTAGTTATAGGTTGTGATAGAACCTTTATCGCCGTCAATGCTGGTGACAGTCACCGATGTATTCGATAACGGTGCAAAGACCGAAACACCACAAAACGTTTGATACGAACCATCGTATTTCGTTAATACGAGAGTTTGCTCATCTTCAAATGCTCCCAAGCCATCAGTGGGTTCTGTACTTGATGACTGACTTGAGCCGCACGCTGCAAGAGCAAGTGTTGCAACAGGTAGGAGTAGCGCAGCGATGATATTACGTTTCATGAGCTTGGCGTCTTAAATAAATGAGCGAAAAATAACGTCTCTTTGCGGGCTCAAAGTTTTTACACGGCTGCACCTATCAAAGGTGGGCAATGTAAAACTCTTACAAACCACGAAGAGAGCGCCTAATCCCTTGCCGATTCAGGGCCAATTATTCGTTATTTGACTAATGGTCACGTTATATGCTTCGAGCAGTTACTTACCTTTTGTCCAATTCGGAAGGTGAGAAGGGCCGGGTGAAACCTCCGCTATCTCTTGATTTGTCGTTCAATTACAGGCAACCTTTGGAGAAATATAATAAAACTACACCGCCCACTAAACCAGAGAGTGAGTTATATGAAGAACATTCGTTTACTACTATTGGCACCACTAGTTCTTGCCGGTAGTGTTAGCTCGCCGTTATATGCGGCTGAAAAACTGACCTACTATTGCAGCGCCCAGGAAGACTGGTGTCAGCTAATGGCTACAGGTTTTGAAGAAGCCACCGGCATCAAGGTCAACATGACCCGAAAAAGCTCAGGTGAAACTCTGGCTCAATTGAAAGCTGAGTCAAGTAACCCGAAAGGTGATATCTGGTGGGGTGGTACCGGCGATCCACACCTACAAGCTGCGGAAGAAGGGCTACTAGCAGCGTACGAGTCTCCTATGCGTGGAGAACAAAACGATTGGGCTATTAAGCAGTCTGAATCTGCAGGCAATCAGACTATCGGTATTTACTCGGGTGCTCTGGGTTATGGCTACAACGAAGACGTTCTCACAGCCAACAACCTACCGGTACCTGCGTGCTGGAGTGATTTACTCAAGCCTGAATACAAAGGTCATGTACAAATGGCTAACCCTAATTCATCGGGCACGGCTTACACCACCTTGGCCACCATCGTTCAGCTATTCGGCGAAGACGAAGGCTTTGAATTCATGAAGGGTTTGCACAAAAACATCAATCAGTACACTAAATCGGGTTCGGCTCCAATCAAGGCGGCTGCTCGTGGCGAAAACACGATAGGCATCGTGTTTATGCACGATGCTGTTAAGCAGGCTGCGTCAGGCTTCCCTATTAAAGTGGTAGCGCCATGTGAAGGCACGGGTTATGAAATCGGTGGAATGAGTCTAATCAAAGACGGCCGTAACCCTGAAAATGCACAGAAGTTCTACGACTGGGCATTGACAGCTGATGTGCAAACGCGAGCACTTGAAGTAAATGCGTTTCAGGTTATGTCGAATAAGGGTGCCACAAGCTCTCCTAAGGCGCCTGATCTAGCATCAATCAAGTTAATTGATTATGACTTCAAAAAATACGGTTCTTCGGCTGAGCGTAAGCGATTGTTGAAAAAATGGGACGACGAGGTGTCTGTACTACCTCAGTAAGTTCATATTCCATTGTCAGTTTGTATAAATAGGGCTTATCAGTGAACAAGAGCACTTGGCTGTGGCTTGTTCTGGGCCTAATCGGTTTTTGCCTACTTCCGTGGTATGTGCAAGAAGACGGTTTATGGGGATTCGAATGGTTAGTCGATGGCTATCCATTCGACCCCGACTATGCTCCCGCCTTATTTTTACTCATGCAAGGGGAGAAGCTTTGGCTACTCCCCTTAGCTTTTTGGCTGTTGTTGCCTATTGCCGCTATTGGCAATTCCCCCAAGACTGTTCGCTACAAAGCCAACGTGTTGTTATTGGCAGGAGTACTCGGGCTTAGCTGGTTAGCTATTCAAGGCTACAGTATCGGTTTACGGGGTTGGAACTACGAAGCACTCGCAACCCTGTTTGGTCCGCTTGACGATAGGCAATACGGCATGGGTGCCGGTGCGTTATTAGTCACAGCCGCATTCTTATTTATTTTGACAACGGGTATCGCTGGTCGCGGTGCCGTTAACGGCGATGTCTTTGTCGTCGGTGCCATTGGTTTAATCATAGCCATGGTGACTGTCTTTATATTCTTCCCCATCGTTCAGATGCTCTCTAGCGCGTTAAGAGATAACGATGGCACGTATTCGCTGGGCATATTTTTAGCCAAATTTTTAGACAATAAAATTTGGGGGCTAAACTGCCTACAAGGAGGGACACGCTGTGGTGTCGCCTGGAACTCATTGTTCTTAGCGGTGTTAGTCGGGTTTTCTACAACCGTCTTGGGTTTAGCCTTCGCATTGGTTGCTACGCGCTCTGGTTTCAAATACAAAAAATTACTCAGGGCTTTGACGGTCCTGCCCATTATCACGCCGCCGTTCGTTATTGGTCTTGCCATTATTTTACTGTTCGGTTTATCGGGCAGCATTACGCAGTTTGTGGCTGAGCTGTTCAACCTACAGCCCACCCGATGGATATACGGCCTGCCGGGCATATACATTGCCCAAATGCTCTCTTTCACGCCCATTGCATTCTTGGTGCTCATAGGCGTTGTGGAAGGGGTGAGCCCATCGATGGAGGAGGCGGCGCAAACTCTTCGAGCTACTAAGTGGCAAACCTTTAGGACAGTGTCCTTGCCGTTAATGAGGCCAGGCCTTGCCAACGCGTTTCTATTAGGTTTTATAGAAAGCATGGCAGATTTTGGAAACCCGCTAGTGCTGGGTGGCAATTACGATGTGTTGTCTACCGAAATATTCTTTGCCATCGTGGGGGCGCAAAACGATCAAGGTAAGGCTGCGGTGCTGGCTATCGCGTTACTTATTTTTACGTTAACCGCCTTTTATGCGCAAAGGCGTTGGTTGGGTAAAAAGTCTTACACCACCAAAACCGGTAAGGGCGATGGCGGTATGCATGTCATGCTTCCACGAAGAGTGTTACTGCCTTGCTACTTCATCGCTATGACATGGGGTGTGTTTACCGTGACGGTTTACGGCATGATTCTCTACGGTGGTTTTGTAGAGACATGGGGCCTAAACAATACGTTGACGTTTAAGCACTATATAACGGCCTTTGGCATTGGCTACAACGATTTTGGTATTCACTTTAAAGGCGCTGCCTGGGATTCATTCTGGACCACCCTCAAAATTGCGGCAACGGCTGCACCGCTAACGGCCATTGTTGGTTTGCTCACCGCGTGGTTGTTAGTTAGGCAAAACTTTGCCGGTAAAAATGCGTTTGAATTTGGCACCATGTTGAGCTTTGCCATACCGGGTACTGTTATTGGCGTTAGCTATATTTTGGCGTTTAATGTTCCCCCCATAGAGCTGACGGGTACCGGTGCCATTTTGGTCATCAGTTTTATATTCCGTAATATGCCTGTAGGTGTGCGAGCAGGTATTGCCTCCATGTCCCAGATAGATAAAAGCTTAGACGAAGCTTCGCTAACACTCGGTGCTAATACGTGGCGTACATTTACGCGCATCATTTTACCGTTGATGCGTCCGGCTATTCTTGCCGCATTGGTGTTCAGTTTTGTTAGAGCGATGACAGCTATCAGTGCTGTTATCTTTTTGGTGAGTGCCGAGTACAACATGGCTACCAGTTATATTATTGGGCGAGTCGAAAACAATGACTACGGTATAGCCATTGCCTACTCGTCAGTGCTCATTGTTGTCATGCTCGCAGTCGTTGGGCTTATGCAGTTGCTTGTGGGTCGCGTCGACACTCGACGTAGGCTCTCCCAATCAGAATCAAAGGCCTAGCGCTGGAATACTTATGAGCGAATCGCAATTCGGCAGCAAAGCGGCCTCGGTAGAGTTCCAACAGGTCAGTAAAATTTACGGCAAAACAGTAATGGCTGTAGACAGTGTGTCTTTGCATGTAGAAGCCGGTGAACTTGTCACGTTGTTGGGACCTTCGGGCTGCGGAAAAACAACAACACTACGCATGATAGCTGGTCTAGAAATGGCCAGTAGCGGTTCAATAAAAATTGGCGACACCGATGTCACCCATGTCCCCGCAACCGACCGCGATGTGTCCATGGTTTTTCAGTCATACGCGTTGTTTCCACACATGACGGTATTGGAGAATGTCTCCTACGGCCTGAAAATATCCAAGATGAAAAAAGCAGAAGTACTGGATAGGGCAGAGTCTGGTTTGGAGCTTGTGGGTTTGTCAGGGTATGGCTCGCGTCTGCCCAGTGAACTGTCCGGTGGGCAACAACAACGCGTAGCAGTTGCCCGAGCCTTAGTGCTAGAGCCGCAAGTACTGCTCTTCGACGAACCCTTATCAAACTTGGATGCCAAACTTCGTCGGCAGGTCAGAGAAGACATTAGGGAGATTCAAACCAAGCTGGGCCTAACCGTTGTTTATGTCACACATGATCAAGAAGAGGCCCTAGCGGTATCTGACAGAATCATTGTCATGAACAATGCAGTCATTGCGCAAATTGGCGCACCGCGTGAACTCTACGCGCAACCGGTCAATGAATTCGTGGCAGATTTTATAGGCGAAGCTAATCTGTTTGATGCGCAAGTAACCGATGTGAATGACACCCTTGCGACAGTGACCATTGGTGACATGCAAATCACTATTGCAGCAAACGGGAATGCCGTTGGGCCTGCGCGTTTAGCGGTACGTCCGCAAGCTATCGATTTGTACGATGTCGGTGAGCCCAACAGTTTATCGGGTGTGGTGCGTAAAGCCTCTTATGCAGGTAGCCATATGGAATACCAAGTAGAGACGGCGGCAGGGCAGGTGTTTGTGGTATCCGATGCAGAAACTGACAGAACAGTCGGTGCAGATGTTTGCTTAAGATTCAGATCAACCGGACCCGTGTTGTTACCACCGGCCTAGTTGACTCTGTAAGCTGCGACACAGAGTGCAAGTGCTCAAAAGCAAGTGGTCACGCAGTTTGATGTTGCCGGACTCCTATGTACAATGAGTTAACTTGGTTCTTATGTGAATATTCGCTATGAAAGATGCAGTGATAGTGTCCACCGCCCGTACACCGATAGGCATGGCGTTTAGAGGTGCACTAAACAATATCAAGTCACCTACCATGGCGGGCCATGCAATTTCCCATGCTGTGAGCAGAGCTGGCGTTGATCCTGCAGAAATTGAAGATGTCGTCTTAGGCTCTGTACTTACTGGTGGCACTGCTGGTATGAACGTGGCGCGGCTGTCAGCACTGGCTGCAGGGTTGCCAATAACCGTAGCCGGACAAACCCTCGACAGACAGTGTTCGTCAGGTCTTATGGCTATAGCCACAGCGGCTAAGCAGGTCTTGATCGACGGGCAAGACGTTGTTGTTGCCGGTGGCCAGGACAATATATCGGCAGTTCAGAATACTTATATGCAATGGGTATCTGATGAGAAAGATCCCAATGTCGTGGCGCATGCAGAACATGCCTATATGCCAATGCTTAAAACAGCGGAAACCGTTGTTCAGCGATACGGCATTAGCCGTGAGGCGCAAGATGAGTATGCAGCAAGCTCGCAAATGCGTACTGCCCAAGCGCAAGAGCGGGGCGCCTTCGATGACGAAATAGTGCCAATTACAACAACCAAAATTGTTAAGAATAAAGAGACGGGTGAAACGACACTACAAGAGGTGACCCTATCTAAAGATGAAGGTAATCGGCCCAATACCACGTTGGAAACACTCGCCGGTTTAAAACCCGTTTTAGAAGGGGGTTTAGTGACTGCTGGCAACGCAAGCCAACTCTCCGACGGCGCATCAGCAAGCGTACTCATGGAAGGACGATTAGCCTCGCAAAGAGGGCTTAGCCCGTTAGGTATTTATCGCGGAATGGCTGTGGCTGGAAACGCACCAGAAGAAATGGGCATTGGCCCTATTTACGCTATTCCTAAACTGCTTAAGAATCACGGGTTAAAAATTAGCGATATTGGTCTTTGGGAATTAAACGAAGCCTTTGCCTGCCAAGTACTTTACTGCCGTGATCACCTCGGCATAGACCCTGATATTTATAACGTGAATGGCGGCGCTATATCTATTGGTCACCCCTACGGTATGACGGGTGCGCGACAAGTGGGACATGCACTCATTGAAGGACGTCGTCGAGGTGTTAAATACGTGGTCATCTCAATGTGTGTCGGTGGCGGAATGGGTGCTGCAGGTTTGTTTGAAGTCGCTTAATAAATGGTACGGCTGGAGTCGGGTTGTCAGAGCAATGCATAGAAAAACGGTAAGCATCAGCTCTGACACCTAGCAATCTAATTGAAGAGGATGAACGTTCATGAGCGATAGAACTTTAAACGATCCCGATGACCCTATGATGCGGCCGCGATACGTCGGAATTCCTACGTTCTTTCGTGCGCCTCTGAATGAAAATTTGCAAGATGTCGATATCGGAATAATTGGGGTGCCGTTCGACGGTGGTGTAACGAGCCGCCCCGGTGCCCGGCATGGACCCAGAGAAGTGCGCAACCAGTCCACCATGGTGCGCATGATTAACCAAGCAACAGGTATATCGCCACACGAACTTTGCCGAGTTGCAGATCTTGGCGATGCTTGGGTACCGTCGCCGTTCGAACTAACCGGTAGTCACAAAAGCATTCAAGATTTTTTTGAGCGTGTGTGTTCTAAAAACATTATGCCGTTAGCGGTGGGTGGGGATCACTCCGTTAGTTTGCCCATTCTTCGTGCAGTCGCTAAAGATCAACCTGTCGGCATGATCCATATTGATGCACATTGCGATACCGGCGACGATTACATGGGGTCTCGGTTCCATCATGGAGCACCTTTTAGCCGTGCTGTAGAGGAAGGGCTTCTTGATCCGAAGCGAACCGTTCAAATTGGTATACGTGGTTCTATTAATGATCGCAACTTATGGAAATTTAGCCATGAAAGCGGCATGCGCGTTATTTACATGGAAGAGTTTTATCGCCTAGGTATCGATAAAACCATTGCCGAGGCTCGTCGCATTGTGGGTGACGGTCCTACGTATATTAGTTTTGATATCGATAGTCTTGACCCTGCGTTTGCACCAGGAACGGGCACACCTGAAATAGGCGGGCTTACTAGCTTAGAGGCTCAAATGCTTATCCGAGGGTGCCAAGGGTTGCATTGTGTAGGTGCAGATTTAGTCGAAGTATCTCCGGCTTTTGATATGGCTGGAAACACCGCTCTGGCAGGCGCTAACTTGCTATTTGAACTGCTGTGCGTACTCAGTGAATCTAGACACTCTCGCGCTTCATAGTTCAGCTGTGAGTGGTTCGGCCGGCGTAAGTTCAACGATTTTACATTCGTTGTCAATGTGTTAGTCACGAGTTGTACTTCGCCGGTCAGCTCAGCTAAATTTTTTACTTAGTTCTTAAAAAACTTACAAGAAGGTGGAAAATTACGCAGCGAGCCAGTAGGATTAACTCGAGGTTATTAGTCTGAGCCCTCATTAGGCGGATCCTCAGCCACCATGAAAATCCTACATTCGGAGAGTTTTATGCGTTCTAAAAAACTACTAGCAATTAGTTGCGTCACGGCCATGACGGCCTACGGTACTGCAGCTCAGGCTGCTGATGTTGTTATCGGTGTGCCCAACTGGCCTTCGGTACTTGTTACTGCACACGTACTCAAAGTTGCCATGGAAAACAACTTAGGTCTAGAAGTTGAATTGCAAAATGGTACAAATCCGGTTGTGTTTGAAGCAATGGATTCCGGTTCAATGCATGTGCACCCTGAAGTCTGGCTGCCAAATCAAACAAACCTAAACGACAAATATGTCGGTGATAAAAAAACCGTACGTATGAACCCTAACGGCGTTGCAGGCGATCAAGCCATGTGCGTGACCAAGGGAACCGCTGAGCGAACAGGTATCGAAAACCTGAGCGATCTAACGGATCCTGAAATGGCCAAAAACTTCGACACAGATGGCGATGGCATGGGTGAAATCTGGATCGGTGCTGCAGGTTGGGCATCAACTAACGTTGAAAAAATTCGTGCAAAGTCGTATGGCTACGATGCCACTATGACATTGAAAGAAATGGATGAGACGCTTGCGCTGGCAGAGGTTGATGCAGCTGTTGCAAAAGACGAAAACATTACATTCTTCTGTTACACACCGCATCATATGTTTGCATTGCATGAGTTGGTTATCTTGAAAGAACCCGCTCACGATGCTGCAGCATGGAGCGTTATTCAACCGACTGACGATCCAGAATGGTTAGAAAAATCTGAAGCAGGCGTTGCGTGGAGCACAGCATTTTTGCACATCCACTATGCCGCATCGCTAGAGACAGATCAGCCAGAAGCCGCCGCTATGTTGTCAAAGGTATCTCTAGATACAGATACAGTATCTGCCATGACCTATGCATTGGTTGTTAACAAAGAAGACCCTGCAGAGTTCGCTGCCAAGTGGGTTGAAGACAACGCTGAAATCGTTGATGGTTGGTTGCAGTAAGTTATCAGTTTTAGTCTGCACTAACACTTGCAGCCCCACTAGCGGGGCTGCAAGTTAATAGCGTTATTCAATACATCTTCCCTAACTACAGCCCTCGGATGCGTATCTCCTATGACTGATAACGTTATCGTTTTAGAAAACGTTTGGAAAATATTTGGGGAGCGCGCAGACGAAGCGCTTCAGGCAATAAAAACCCGAGGGCTAGGAAAGCCTGAGGTACTAGAAGAATTCGAATGTGTCGTGGGTATCGCCGACTGTTCCTTCGAAGTTAAACGCGGTGAAATATTCTGCGTTATGGGTTTATCCGGTTCTGGTAAGTCCACCATGGTTCGGCATCTTAATCGCTTAATAGAACCCACCGCCGGCTCAATTCACATGCTAGGTAAAGACGTACTTGCCATGGGAGCCAAAGAGCTACGTGAGCTGCGAGCACGTCATATCGGTATGGTGTTCCAACACATGGCATTACTGCCACACAGAACCGTACGCGACAACGTCGGTTTTCCGCTGCAAATACGCGGTGAGCCTAAATCGCGGCGCTGGGAAGTCTCGCAACGTTGCTTAACCCGCGTTAACTTAGACGGTTACGAAGACCGTTTCCCCAGTGAACTATCAGGGGGTATGCAACAGCGAGTAGGGTTAGCGAGAGCCTTAGCCTCAGATCCTGAAGTGCTGTTAATGGATGAGCCGTTCTCCGCACTAGATCCACTCATTCGTCGACAACTACAAGATCAATTCATGGCCTTGTCAGCTGAGATGAATAAAACCACCGTTTTTATTACCCATGATCTTGATGAAGCTATTCGCATCGGTGATCGTATCGCTATTATGAAAGACGGACGTATCGTGCAAATTGGTACGCCCGAGCAAATAGTCACCCAACCGGCTGATCAATACGTCAGCGATTTTGTTGAAGGTATCTCAAAGCTAAAATTGGTGTTTGCCCGATCCATCATGGTGCCCATTGACGAGTTTGTACCACGCAGCACCGATGACTTGACTCAGAGTCCGCGTGTTCCCCATGGGACCGATCTCGATACGTTGATCGATGTGTCTACCACAACAGAGCATCCCATCATCATCACCGATGACGACAACAAGGATGTTGGTGTGGTCACTCGAGCAACGTTGTTAAAAGGCATTAAGGGAGGCAAAGCATGAGCACCGATACTGGCTTAGAACTTGGCCCTCGTTCATTAGATGCATCCATCAGCGAATTCACCCAAGAAAATAACGAGTACTACGCAGGTGCATTTAGCAAAATACAAGACGCAACAAGCGTTGTGTTCTCTTGGAATACAGCCGCTGCAGCGTTAGGGCCCATATGGGCAGCGTTTCGGGGAGTGTGGGGTTTCTTTTGGACATTCTTGGTGCTTGAACTCTTTGCCTTTGTACAAATCGGAAGAGGGTTGTGGGGGGAGCTGGGTGCGGATCAATTAGCACGCTTTGAAAAACTCTCAGCCAACATCGCCAAGCGCGAAGCTCAGGTAAAAGAATTACTGGCAGCTGGCGACACAGCAGGTGCAGCCGCTAAGCAAAAAATTGCCGACAATCTGGCACGTGTTGCCGATACGGCCAAAGAGCAAGCCGAGCTTGCAGGCAACGAGGCTACCAGCATTCTACTGACAGGCATCGCCATACTTATTTTCATAAAATTGCTAGAAGGTTTTTACGCAAATATCGCTTACGAAAAACAGTATTTAACGTGGCGAGCAAAACCTGCCAGTGTGTCGTCGGGTACTAGTAAAGCTGGCTTATGGTTTGGCGGCTTGATGCTATTAGCCATCTGGCCGCTGACACTCTTTAGGTTTACAGTCTCAGACCCTGATGGAAAACTAGCAGCATTAACCAACGGTTTTTTGGGTGAGAAAATTCCACTCACCGAGTTTCCAATAGGGCGCGAGTACTTAGCCAAGTTTGCGAAATACGGTGATGCTGGTTTCGATTGGCTGGCGCTGCATTTTAGTGATGTCTTTGATGGCATCACAGCGGTTATTCGCTCTGTCCTAGATGGGCTGGAAATCGTGCTCATCGATACGCCATGGCCGGTTGTCATGATCGTGATAGTGGTTATGGCCTTTCGCTTAGCGGGTCCTCGAGTGGCCGTCTTTACGGCTGCGTCATTGTTTTATCTCGCATTTATGGGCTTGTGGGAGATGTCCATGATCACGGTGGCGTTGATTGGCGCAGGTGCCTTTTTATGTATTCTTATTGGCATACCGCTGGGCATCTGGTTTGGTAAGTCACGCCGGGCCTACACGTTTGCAGAGCCTGTTCTCGATTTCATGCAAACCATGCCAGCGTTCGTGTACCTCATTCCTATTATTGCCTTCTTTGGTACCGGCAAACCGCCAGGTGTATTAGCCACGCTAATTTTTGCTATGCCACCGGTCATTCGTTTAACGGCACTCGGCATGAAAGGTGTTCCTGAAACCACCAAAGAGGCAGCAGTCGCATTTGGCTGTTCCAAGTGGCAGCTACTTAAGAATGTAGAGCTGCCGTTAGCCTTGCCGTCCATCATGACAGGCGTCAACCAAACCATTCTGATGTCGTTGAGTATGGTGGTCATTGCATCCCTGATCGGTGCGGAAGGCCTGGGCGCTCTAATACTCGAAGCTCTGCAATACGCCGCGAAAGGCCAAGGACTGCTAGGTGGGCTTGCCATCTTGCTATGCGCCATGGTCATCGATCGCATTGCACAGGGTATGTACAGACGTAAAGTCAGCGGCCACTAGGCCCTCAGACGGGCACTGGTTTTTCCATCCAGTGTCCGTTTTTGCCCTTTTGGCGTCAGTCTTCAGACTTTCGTGCGAATGGGTAATTGCATTCTCTAGCAACGTACCCAGATATAGCCCCCAGGCGTTGGTCTGGCCGGAGCTATGGTTATTTTTCGTGTGTAACCTGCGCCAAAATTACATAGTTAAATCCGAACGATGTATCGTGTCGGCTTGGGCAATTGGTAACGCACAGAGAGTGGTGAATGGAAAAGAGCATTTTTACGTATATCTGGAAATACTCTAAACGAGACCAGATCATTCTGCTGCTAGTCACTCTTCTGACTTTTCCGATACTGTACGTCTCACTAGAATTACCCAAACGCATCATCAACGATGCTATCGGCGGTACGGGCGAAGACGTTGTATTGCTTGGATTTTCGCTTACTCAAATACAATTTTTAATGGTGCTGTGCGCCGGTTTTCTGATCGCTGTACTAGTCAACGGCCTATTGAAAATGCGGCTTAACACCATGAAAGGTGTACTAGCAGAACGTCTGTTACGACGATTTCGTTTCCAGCTACTGACGCGTATTTTAAAATTCCCACGGCCTTATTTTCGCAGTACCAGCCAAGGTGAGTTGGTGTCCATGGTTACCTCAGAAGCCGAACCATTGGGTGGAATCATGGGCGACATGCTCTCGCAGCCCATACTACAAGCCGGCCAAATGCTCACTATATTAGTGTTTCTGTTTGCTCAAAGCGTTTGGTTTGGACTGGCGGCTATCGCCCTGATTCCATTGCAGGCGTGGCTCATTCCCATATTGCAGCGCCAAATAAATTTACTGAACAAGAGCCGTATTCAAGCGGTGCGTCAGCTGGCAGCCGATATCGGTGAGACTGCTGCAGGTGTGAGCGACATTCGAACCAATGGTGGTCTGCGATACAGACTGGCGTTGTTTTCCAATCGCTTGGGAAAACTGTACGACATCCGGTTTGAGATCTATCAGAAGAAGTTCTTCATGAAGTTTTTAAACAACTTCATCAATCAGCTTACTCCGTTCTTTTTCTACTCTGTGGGTGGCTACTTGGCCATCACTGGGCACATAACTGTGGGCGCTCTCGTTGCAGCCTTAGCCGCTTTCAAAGATATGTCATCGCCTTGGAAAGAGCTATTGGCTTACTACAACACCACTCAAGATGTTGCTATACGATGGGAGGCGGTCACGGAGCGTTTTGCACCTAGCGCATTGGTGGACGACAAATTATTTGAAGGCACGCCAGAAGGGGTCAACAGCTTAAAAGGCGATATTCAATTTAACGATGTGACTGTGCGCGATGAAGAAGGTCGTACCGTTCTTGAAGACATCACTCTGACCATACCTCAAGGTGCGCGAGTGGCGATCAAAGCTGAGAACGAAGCGGCGGCTTTGGCGTTTGCAGACCTACTCACGCGGGAAGTGATTCCGCACCGGGGGTCTGTGACCATTGCGGGTCAAGACGTTAACACCATACATCAGGTGACCTTGGCTAACCGTATTGGGTATGCCCACTCAAACCCGCACATCATGCAAGGAACGTTGGGTGAGAACATTCTGCTTCCCTTTAAAAACAAACCCATCAACCGCGATGATGATCTTGATCTGGACGATGTTGATAGCTTTCGTTTCAAAGCTGAGCAATCGGGCAACAGCGTAGATGCCTTTGACACCGATTGGGTAGACCCTACTGTTGCAGGTATGCAGTCCTCTGATGAAATTCGGGATTGGTGGTTTCAGCTCGTTCAGGCCATGGGCTCTGATGATTTTATGGTGCGCCGTGCACTAAGGTCACGAATAGCACCTATTGGTCATCCTAAGTTGGCTGAGGCTATCGTACAACTGCGACCAGAGATTGCGCAGCGTGTTAAGCAGGCAGGCTTAGCAGAGCTAGTACATGGCTTTAACCCTGATACCTTCAACCCGGTGTCGCCGCTAGGTACCAATCTTCTGTATGCATTACCGACTCGCGAATTAACGCAAATATCATTATCAGAAGACGTTAACTTCGTACGCATACTGCGTGAGCAAGGCATCGCCGATGAACTGATGCAAATGTCAGTCAAGTTGGTTGAAAGTCTGATGGCAACGTTTGGTACAGATGGCACCGATCATCCGTTATTCAGACAAATGAATATGGAAGAAGAGCTGTACCAACGTCTTTGCGAAATCATTACTAAGCGCCGAGAGGTTGATGACACGGGTCTGCCAGCGGAAGACTATGCGTTGATGCTGACAGTACCGTTTGCGTTCTCAGCGGAGCAAATAGGACCTGCGTTTAATAAGGCGTTTAAAGAGCGCATATTGCAAATTCGAAAAAGTAGTGGGCTGCAGATGGTACAAGCAATGGACGGCTTGTTTGAGAGTATCGACCCGCAAAAGTACATACCTGTTATGACGGTTATGGGCAACGCACTATTCGGACGAATTTCTCGAATAGCGGGCGCTCGTGAAAAACTGATAGAGGATGTTGTTGTGGATGTGCTGAGTGAGCACGGGTTTCGTCGCCTCGCCGCGGAGTCCATTTACGATGTAGCAACCTCATCGGGCGGTGGTAATTTACCGGCTGTGTTCCGCGAGAGGGTAGCGTTTAGCCGGGCAGGCATAAAGAAGCCAGATATTCTTATTCTTGCTAATTCCCTTGCTAGTCACGATCGAGAAACGCGTGACCAAATGCGAGAGCGCATTAGTAGCCTGCTGCCTGAATCGACCAAAATATTTATTGAGAACAGGTTTAACAATCCAGAGAACTACAACCTGTATGTCGAAATTGTCGATGGACGAATTGATGGCGGCGTCAAGCAAGAAGAGGCACTCGATACTGATTCGCGACAAGACCTGAACCGTAAGATTAAAGAGATTGCCAAAACAGAGTTGTTCGGTGGGCTAGATGTTAAGCAGCAACGGCTACTCGCGTTTGGTGCGCAATGGTATACCGCTGAGCCTGGTCGAACTATCTTTGCCGCAGACGAAGAGGCTGATGCCGCCTACCTGTGTATTAAAGGCTTAGCGGGCTTGTACTGGTCAGAGGGTACTGAACGTCGCTTGGTTGCAGAAATTGCTCCAGGGAGATTGATTGGCGATCTGTCCGTCATCCTCAATGAGAAGCGGCCTCTGGAACTTGAAGCTATCGAAGATTCTATGTTTCTGCGTATTGGTGCTACCGAGCTTATGGCCGTGATTGAGAATGACGCTATGGTTGCGTCAAGCTTAATGCGCTCAGTGGCAGGACACTTGTCGGGCACCGTGGGTACGTTGCGCGATATGCGTGCTTATTCTTTGGAGCGGGGCGTGGACTTCTCAGACTTCGATATTCGCGAGTAAGGTGCCAAACATCTGTAGTTTGCATTGCTAAGGCATACTGAACGGTATGCCCTTAGCAGTGATGGTCTCTTCGCACCACTAACAACGACTACTGCCAAGCTAGGTGGTGTACTGAGTCACGACGATATCCATATGATGGTCGTCGTTACTAATTGATACCGTGCCCTCATCGATATTGCACTGTAGCTGCATGTTGCGGCTTACCAAGTCCTCGATACCATCAGCGGATACATGATAGACGCGCAGGTTATCGTGACGTGCAAGGCTCTGCTTACTGCGTTCCCACCATGTGGTGGCTTTGCGATCTTGGTAGGTGTAAATGACGACCTGCTTGGATCGACCGCACGCTTTACGAATGCGTTTCTCATCCACCTGACCAAAATCTATCCACACCTCGATATCATCGGATAGAGACTTTTGCCAAGCCTCGGGTTCGTCATCAGTGGCCAAGCCCTTCGTGAACGTCAAGTGCTCATGGGCGTTTAACGCAAACGCTATCACTCTAATCATAAAGCGATGTTCGTTTTCAGATGGGTGCATTGCCATGACCAGCTCATGCTGCTGATAGTAATGGCGTTGCATGTCAGCGACGTTCAAAGACACTTTATTAATGGTCGCGCTTAAAGCCATGGAATACCCAAGGGTGTTTTCTTCAAGTGTAATCTGTTGCGTTCGAAATTGTCGCAATTGCCATTTGGACGGCCCGGCTGGGCTAAATCAGGCGACGACGTAGCGGTGTAATTGTTGAGTCGATAACATGAACTATTACACATACTTAAGATTAATTTAGTCTCGATATTCTGATGTCATCACACGCCCTCAGCTTGGTGTTTTAGCTTGGCCTGAAACAGGCGATGAACATACAAACACAGACAATAATCGATTCAAAAGACGTGATGAATTTCAAAAGCCATTTAGCTAAAAAAATCATAGTTGTTTTGGGATTGCTAGGAGGCTCCGGGCTGGCATCGGCGCAAAGCTGGGAAGATCGAGCAGATATGCAAGTGGCTCGAGTTGAAGCCACCACGGTGGACTATCGCGGTGACATTTATGTATTCAACGGATTCAGCCCCGGCATCATCATCGCCAATTCTGTAGAGAAATACGATTTAGCCACTCAGCAGTGGAGTATCGTCAGCTCCACCTCTACGGCTCATGGTTCTGCCGTAACGCATAACGGCGTTGTCAGAATTGGTGCTGATGTATGGATTATTGGGGGGCGCATTGGTAGTCACCCGGGTCTGGTGACAGACAACGTTTGGATCTACAACCTAGATACCAACACCTGGCGTAGTGGGCCGGAACTACCAAGACCGGGAGCTGCTGGTGGAGCTGCACTGGTTGACAACAAAATACATTGGTTTGGTGGCATTGATGAAGATGCAAGTTGTGATGTGGGTGATCATGTTGTGTATGACCTTGATGCGCCTTCTGAAGGTTGGCAGAGTCTAACGGCCACCGCTCCTATGCCAAGCCCGCGTAATCACTTTTCAACGGCGGTGGTTGACGACATCATTTACGCCATGGGCGGTCAGTATGGTCATGACTCATGCCCGGGTAAGTTCACACAAGATACTGACTTAGTGCATGCTTATAATCCAGCCACTAATACGTGGTCTGAAAAAACCAGCATGCCTACTATAAACTCGCATTCTGAGCCAGGTACGTTTGTCTATAAAGACGAGATCTATACCACCGGTGGTGAGAATGCTAAAGACAAGGTATTGAAATATGACCCGGCTACCGATAGTTGGACAACGTTTAGAACGTTGCTGGATGAGCTAGTAGCACCGGTTGCTCGAATAATTGATGGGCATCTTATTGTTGCTGGCGGCGGAGCACCTATTGCACAGGAATCAACTAACCGTGTTAGGTCGTTGTTGGTAGATGATGACCCAGTACCCATTGAAATAGTGCCAGGCTCGAATACACCTGAAGGTGCATCGTTCATCTCTATGGAAGCTGAGTATTTTGATGCTGAGACGAGTACAGAGACACACCAGTGGGTTCAAACGGCTCTGGGTGATTCGAGCAGTGACGGTGCAATGGTTACTACACCTGACCAAGGCGAGCTAGCAGACACCACAGACGCTACGCCTATGTTGAGCTACTTGGTTAACTTTAATCACGCGGGTAAACACTACTTATGGATTCGCGGTTTAGGTGACACTAATGAGTCAGGTATCGGTAATAGTGACAGTGTGCAAGTGGGGCTCAATGGCACCCTTGCCAGCACGGCGTATCGAGTCGATAATTTTCCTGCCGAATGGACATGGTCACGCAATACGCCTAGCGATGCTGTAGCGACACTAAACATCGTTGACGCAGGCATCAATGCGATCAACTTCTGGATGCGCGAAGACGGCCTGGCTATTGATAAATTTGTTATCACCAGCGACCCTGATTTCGTACCCACGGGGCGAGGGCCTGAGCTGACCGA
>CALKLO010000043.1 GCA_937991945.1 uncultured Granulosicoccus sp. | reverse complement strand
GCGGACAAATTCATTCATGAGTTCTCGGGTGGACAACGACAACGTATTGCTATCGCTCGTGCGTTAATTTTAAAGCCGTCGCTAATCATTCTTGATGAAGCCGTATCGGCGTTGGATGTTTCTGTGCGTGCTCAAGTGCTTGAGCTGCTACATAATCTTGCGCAACGTGACGGTCTTGCCTATTTGTTTATCTCACACGATTTATCGGTCGTGCAGCGGGTCAGCGATCGGGTGCTAGTGATGCAACAAGGCCAGATAGTTGAGCGCGGTCATACACAGTCCGTGTTTTCTGATCCGCAACATCCGTACACACAGCAACTTATATCAGCAGCACCTAAGCTTCTGATACCTCAAAGCTAAGACATAATGCAAAACAGCGAACCGTTAGAGTGGCAGGTCGGCGACCGAAACCTGATTACCGATGTGCCGGGTATCAAGGTGGGGAACGCGGATGATGCGCACGTCAAATCAGGTGTGAGCGTGCTGACGGCGGACATCCCTTTTGTTGCCAGTGTGGATGTCATGGGTGGAGCACCGGGCACGCGTGAAACCGATTGCTTAGCGCCTGACAAATTAGTGCAACAAGTCGACGCTCTGGTTTTATCGGGTGGTTCAGCGTTTGGCCTAGATGCGGCTTCAGGGGTGATGGATGTATTGCGCTCCCAGAATCGGGGCCTATCTGTGGGGCCTGTGAAAGTACCCATTGTGCCGTCGGCTATTATTTTTGATCTGATAAACGGCGGTGCGTCAGACTGGCAAGACAATCCGTACCGTGGTTTAGGCGCTAATGCGTTTAGCTGCGCAAGTTCTGACTTTGAACTAGGTAGCCACGGTGCAGGGGCAGGTGCCACCACTGCGGTATTAAAAGGCGGCTTGGGTTCGGCGTCGCTTGTTATGCCTAATGGTGTCATCGTGGGTGCGTTGGTTGTTGTGAACCCACATGGCAGTGTTGTGGTACCCGGTACCCAACAGTTCTGGGCGGCACCGTTTGAAATGGATCGAGAATTTGGAGGGCTGGGTGCGGCGACGCGACACTCGCCAACCCTATTGCCTAAAAACGAAAAACTGCGTGCCTACGAAGCTATGCAAGGTGAAGAATCCCACTCGTCAGCACCACCTGCGGGTATGAATACCACCATTGCCATCATTGCCACTAACGCTAAGATGGACAAAGCACAGTTGAAACGATTGGCAGTCGCATCGCAAGACGGTATGGCTAGAGCCATAGTGCCCTCACATACCCCGTTTGATGGTGATTTGGTTTTCGCATTGTCAACGGGTGAGCATGAACTGCAAGAGCCCATCATTGATAGTATGCAGTTGGGCCATGCAGCGGCTGTGTGTTTGTCACGAGCCATCGCTCGTGGCGTCTATCATGCCAGTGCAGCTGCTAGTGATACCTTGCCAGTCTGGAGCTCTATTAAATCTTAACTACGGTGCTAGCGGTTCTGCCAAAGCCTCTTGCACAATGTTAACAAAGCGTTCCGTTTGTTCCCAGTGCAGTGCATGAGATGCGTCGTCGATAATGACGGTGTTTACAAAGGTCTTGTCGGCGGCAAATTGCTCGATCATGGCAGGCGTTGTTAATACATCGTGAGATCCTGTGACCAGCGTTACCTTACCGTTTATTGCGTGTATATCGGGCATTGATAAGAAGCTACTCAAACCCGCTACTTGCATGGCAAAGCTTGCAGCGCTTTGTTTGTGTGGATAGCTCATCGATGCATTGACTGCGAAATCAACGGTAGCCTTGTCATTGAAAAAACTAGGGTGAAACAAAAATTGGTAAAGCAGTCTGAACCATTGAGCTTCGTTTTGTTCAGTACGTAGAACGCTCAAGGATTCAAACAGTTCTATTCTGGCGTTAATAACGTTGGGCAGTGCCGCTGCGGCAACTAAGTGTTGAACTCTATCGGGTGCCATCGATGCCAATGCCCAACCGAGCATGCCTCCCATGGAATGTCCTACGACACTGACGCGTTCGATCTCTAGGGTGTCCAGCAACCTTACTATGTCACTGAGCATGCAGTCGCGGTCAGTGTGCACCGGATTCGGTAGTGTCTGACCGGTGCAGCGATTATCGGGCAGGATGAGTTCGTAGTCATTGTGTAAGCCTTGAACCAGCGGTTGCCAGCTAGCGCTATCGCTAGCCATGCCTGCCAGTAGCAGGACAGGTGCGTGATCGTTTGGGGTCTTGGGGACACTGTGTTGGTAGTGCAGGGAGAGTTCTTGGCTGGTTATAACGGGCATGAATGAAACGTCCGGGCGGCATCGATGTCAGAGTGAATATAGGTAGACTGTACGCTATAACAATCATTCAATCGATACTGGCTATTATCTATGGCAATGAGCACCGCTGACAGTTTTGGATCGCTTTGCACAAGCCCTACGGCTGCAATGGCTGGCATTAATGATTTCTGTGAAGGTTTTATTGCCTATCAACCGCGTGCCGTTAATGTGCTGCAAACAGCAGATGATCACGAAGACAGTGCGTTGGCCAATATTTATGCGGGCATGCTCTGGATGTTTCTGGAGCGACCAGAAGCTCCGTCAAAATCTACTCCCTACAGTCAACGTGCAGAAGCACTCAGTGGCTTGAATGAGCGTGAGGTTGGATTGTTATCGATGCTCAAGGCTTGGCAGCGATATGAATTTACTCAGGTGCTCGCTATTGGTGAAACCTTGTGTGCTGCTTACCCACACGATTTAGCCCTGCTAAAAATTGTTCAATACCATGCGTTTAATGCAGGCGATGCTCCGCGTATGCTCAGGCTGGCATTGGCAGGGGAATCTGCCAATGCACATCAAGCCGCCGTCCACAGCATGATTGCATTCGGCTATGAACAATCAAACGAGATTGCCCTCGCAGAAAAAGCGGCGCATACCGCGTTGAATATTAATGCCAATGAACCTTGGGCTCACCATGCGTTAGCTCATGTGCACCTGAGTAGAGGTACGACTCGCAATGGTCTGAATATTCTAAAAGCCAGCTCTGATAGCTGGAGCGAACTCAATTCATTCATGTTTACGCACAACTGGTGGCACATAGCGCTGTTTGAAATTGCGAACGGTGACGTCACGAAGGCGCTGTCTATTTATGACGAACGTTGTTGGGGAGTCGAGCCTGAATACAGTCAGGATCAGATTGGCGCTGTATCGTTATTGGCGCGGTTGGAGATGGCAGCAGTTGATGTGGGTGATCGGTGGCAGGGGTTACGTCCTTATCTGGAGACTCGAGACGATGACGTTATACAGCCTTTCTTGTGTTTGCAGTATTTGTATGGACTTGCCAAGGCTGAGTCGCCATCAGCGCAAACGTTACTTGCCTTGATGCAACAACAAGCTGAAAAGCCGGTGGTTATTCAAGATAAAGCGCTTTGGACACAGGTTGGTATTCCGACAGCCAATGCGTTAATGGCACATGCCCAAGGAGACTTCGAGCAAGCTGTTCGTTTGTTGGCCCCGGTCAGGCAACAACTATGGAGGATTGGCGGAAGCCACGCCCAACGTGATCTATTTGAGCAAATACTGCTTGATGCTCGCTTGCGAGCGGGTCATTGGGATGCTGCACGTAAAACGCTAGAGCATCGAAAATCGTGGGAGCCTGAGAGTCCGCTGTTACATCAGCGGCTTAATGAGGTGTATCAGCAATTAAATATTAGCTGAATACATGTACGGCAAATAATACTACTAGCGCAGTGCACGTTGAATTCTGATGGGGTAGAAGCGTACGCCTGATTGATCCAAAGAGGGTGCGCCTGGGAAGCCACGACTTGCAGCTAATGAGTACCAGCGTGCAGCATCACTTAATGCATCATTTGCAGCTTCTGGTGCGAACGAAAGTAACGTGGCTTCGTGTGCAAAATCCGCACCGAGTACTACCTGAGCTGCTCGTTCACCGCTTTCAGCTCTATCTTGTAGTTCTTCCCGGGGTAATAACTCGAGTTCGCGTTGTTCTTCTGCAACCTCAATACGTAGTTCAGCCTGAGCGGTTACCGGGTCAGTCGTCAGCGTTACTGTTTGTGCTTGTAGGGATACGGCACCCGGTTTGCCTGGTATTTGATTGCCTGTAACCGGCAGAGGTTGGTCCAGAGGGCCAAGGTCGACTGCCCACACTGGCGAGCTCGCTAGTGCTGCAAAGCTTGTTAGCAAAAGTTTTACTGAAATAAGTTTGACGCTGAATTTCATTAAGTGTGCTCGCTAAAGTGTCCGGCGATTATCCCTCAGGAATGCTCACATGAGTTCTCAAAGTGATTATCTCCCTGTGTTATTTGGTCAAATTATCGATCTTGTCACGAAAATTGCAAAACCGTATTACCTGCACCTGTTTCGTGTGTGGGGCTCTAACTACTTAAAGGTCAATTCGGATGGTCTACAATTTTCTGGTCTGGTCTGGCAATGTTTTCATGGCAAGCTTGCTGGTTCTGCTCGTCTCTGTTCAGCAAGTAAGCGCGCAGGAAGATACTGATGTTGCTGCTCAAACCAGTGGGCAGATAACAGTTCCGTTGTCTGGTACGGCTACCATGACCTCAAACTCTTCGCTCTCTATAGTGCCCGGCAAAGTCGACGCTGGAATGGTGGAGGTTGGACAGTCGACCACGACTACGTTCACCTTAAAGAACACTAATAGCGTTGGAGGCTCGGCTTTAGCCATCGAGGACACTGAGTTGTTTGGTCTCAGTGCGCTGGAGTTTGCCACAGACTTTAATGGCTTTATAACCTTGGCCGCCGACCAGTCTTACGAAGTGACGGTTACGTTTACGCCGTTAACCTCTGGCGACAAAGCTGCGGGTCTTCGCTTTACTATTGGTGGTGCAACGACACCGTATGTCGTGTTGTTTACTGCCGAAGCTCGGTACCCTTTAACCTCAGAACTAAGTACTTCTGGTGAGAGCATTGATCTAGGTCAATCACTGCAAAACAGTGCAGCTCAAGGGACCTTTACCTTAACGAACAATGGTGAGACCGGAGCACCGGTCATTAATGTGTCAGCGATACAACTGAGTGGCACTAATCCAGGCGACTTCACATTGAATTTCACACCAACTGCATTGGCTGCGGGGCAGCAAATGACTGTTCAAGCGCAGATGCAAACGGGGACAGTTGGTTTCAAATCAGCTGAAATGGAAGTGTTCCATGACGGTAATAACGGATCACTTGAAATGGAAGTGGAAGGTACCGTCGTGACGCCTGAGTCTGTTGCAGTTAACTTTGGCGACAGTGTGTTGGCGACAACCCATGAAATTACGCGTGGCACCTCTATTCAGTTTGGTCCTGATAACCGCTTGTATGTGGCGGAGATGGATGGGCTCATTGAAGTATTCGACGTTGTCAGAAATGGCCCTAATAATTATTCAGCGACGTTGTTCGAAACGATTGAATTAATTAAAGAGGTAATTAACCATAATGATGACGGAACTCGTGACTATGCAAGTAAGCGATTGTTAACGGGTATCCATGTTGTTGGTACGGCTGGGCAGCCTATTATTTATGCCGCCTCGAGCGACCCTCGTCAGGCAGCGGGTCCGTCTGGTAACGACTCTGGATTGGACACCAACTCGGGTATCTTGCACAGGCTGACACGTACTGGCGGTGCTTGGACAAAACTTGATTTAGTGCGTGGTATTCCGCGCTCTGAAGAGAATCACGTCTCAAACGGCTTAGTGTTAGTAGACAACAAAATTTATCTGAACGTGGGTGGCAATACTAATCAAGGGCTGCCATCAAACAACTTCGCCGAGTTACCTGAGTACGCTTTGTCGGCATCTGTTCTTGTTATTGATCTAGGTGCGATTGGTGAAACCACTTACGATTTACCAACATTGAATGGTCCTGCTGATGAGTATGATCCATTCGGCGGACATGACGGTCTTAACCAAGCGATACTTGAGGAAAACGGTCCGGTAAAAATATTCACCTCAGGATTACGTAACGCGTTCGACATAGTTTATACAGAGTCAGGCCAGTTCTATGTTTGGGACAACGGACCTAACACGGGTTGGGGTGGTACGCCCAATAACACTTGTAGTAACAATGTTGATGATGGTGGCAATAAATACCAAGATGGATTACACCTTATCAGTGATGGTTACTACGCTGGGCATCCGAATCCGACTCGCGGTAACAAAGGTAATACCTTTGGTGGTCAGTCTCCAATTGAAGGAGATGCGAGACCCCAAGAATGTAACTACCTGATCCCCGGTAACGGCGATGGCTCACTGACGACAAACAATGCCTCTACAAATGGTCTTGTTGAATACACCGCATCTAACTTTGCAAATTCCATGAAAGGTAATTTGATAGCTGCAGCTTTCGGTAAGGTAATTTACCGAGTGGAGCTAACAAACAATGGAACACAAGTTCAATCAAAATCAGAGTTAAAGACTGATTTGGGAACTGTTCCTTTAGATGTTACGGCACAGGGAGACGACGATGTTTTTCCAGGCACTATTTGGGTCGTCGATAACATCGCGTCAACCATCACAGTGCTCGAGCCCAGTGATTACCAATAGTTAAACTGAGGCGCGGCGCATGCAACGTAACTGTTCAGTCTGCGCTGCTTCAGGTTAGTAACCATTTGTATGCGGTTTTATCGTTAGTTTTGCTTAACTGCAGGTGACTTCAGGCCGTTACGACAGTATGAAGAGATTTTTTGTTTATAACGATCTCGCACGCTTAATAACTACACGCTCTGAGTCTCAAAACAGAGTGTGGCGCTGAGCATAGATATGGAATTTACTAGAACGTTAACTGCCTCTACCCGTGTTGGCTTGTTACTCGCTTTCGTTACGCTGCTGAGTGCTTGCGGCGGTGGGAGTGGTGACTCAGGGTTTGATTCAGAAGAATTGAACATAGGCACAGCGCCCAGAGGCACTGTGCCCAATATCGCGCGAGCCGATGCCGCTTTTGAAGGTACGCATCATGCGGGTAGTGATTCTTGTGCCTCTTGTCACAACGATCCGGAAATGACGATAAGCACACCGATTCCTGATGTTACTCGCAACGTCTCGATTGGCACCGCTTGGGAAACTAGCGTCATGGCCAATGCCACACGCGATCCTTACTGGCATGCTGTGGTTGCATCAGAGCTACATAACTTCCCGGACATGGAAGATGAAATCAATGACAAATGTACCGTTTGTCATGCGCCTATGGCCAATGACTTTGCGAAGAAGGAAGGTGTCGACCTTAGATTGTTCAGCAAAGGCTCTGTAGAAGCTGGCGATTTCCAAGAAGGCCTCTATTCAATGAATGAAGAGGACGAACTGTTTAACCATGCAATGGATGGGGTAAGTTGTTCACTATGCCATCAGATGGAAGACGTTAATTTCGGTAATGATGAAAGCATGACCGGTGGTTACACCATCTTGGGTTCACCCACTGATGATAATGCTGATCGGCCTGCGTACGGACAATACACAGATCCTGACGTGGGTTATATGCGTCAGCAAGCGGGATTCTTACCGCAATACGGTGCGCACATAAGTACCTCTGAAAGTTGTGCGACCTGCCATAATCTTAATATCGAACCTGTCTACTCAAACACGGACGAGAAAATCCCTGATATTGGTCACTTTGCTGAGCAGGCTATTTATACCGAATGGTTGAATAGTGACTTTGCAATCGGTGGTTCGAAAGAAGCCACGTGCCAAGGCTGTCATATGCCTGTTGTTGATGAAGAAGTTATCATTGGCCAAGGTGCACCGGGTAAGCGTGAAGGTTTTTCTGAGCATGTGTTTCTGGGTGCCAATACTGTCATGCAGGATATGTTTAAAAACTTTGCAGACGAACTGGGCATCAAGCCTGGATTGGACTTTGACGGAGCTATTACCAGAAACCGCGAGTTCTTAAAAACCTCAGCTGACGTCACTATCAGTGAAGGCTTGGTTGATGACGGTACGCTGAGTTTTGATGTCAACATTCAAAACAACACAGGGCATAAATTGCCTGGTGGCTACCATTCACGACGCGTTTATTTGCACGTACAGGTGTTGGACTTCAATGGCCAGCAGGTTTTTGAAAGCGGTAAAATTAATGCAAACGGCAGTATTGTGGGTGTTGCAGAAGACACCTCTCCGTCGACATGGGAACAGCACTACGATGTCATTACCTCAGAAACCCAAGTGCAGGTTTATCAATCGATTGTGGGTACTATCGAAGGCGAGCGTACGCATTCTCTGCTCGACGGTATGCAATATCTGAAGGACAACCGCTTGCTGCCCTCTGGTGCGAATAAATTCACCATCCAGAACGACACCACGCTGCCAGATAGCTTTGGTACCTTTGGCAAAGCCATTGAAGATCCTGATTTTAATGGCGGAACCGATACGGTGACATACCGCATACCGGTGGATATTTCTGGTTCTTACACGGTTGCAGCCGAACTTCGTTACCAGCCGTTCAGTTTTGGGCATCTGAAACAATTATTCACAGAGGGTACTCAGATTGACCAAGTGGACATGTTTCGAACTATCTATGACGCTACTGAGCTGCGCGATGAGATCATCGGCACCGCTACGGAAACTATCCAATAATCACCCATTAGCGTAACAGTGGCTGATCACGCCCACTTGCATGTCGGCGTGATCAGCTATAATGCCGATATCAGAAACTTGTTACGTCTATCGGAGTCTTACCGATAGCCAAAAGTACTCCATAGGAGTTTGACCCAATGCCAGCTAGACTATATTCAGCTCTCCGTAATTCGCTGACTCTCGGCGCTTTGCTGTCGGTTTTGCTGATCCTTCCTTCCGCCGCCAACGCCCAAAGCTCGGGCCTTGAATATCGGATTGGGCCTGAGGATGTATTGCACATCTCTGTGTGGAAAGAAGACGACCTCGATCGTAAAGTGCTGGTGCGTCCCGATGGCGGCATCTCATTCCCACTAGCGGGCGATATCCAAGTCTCAGGCAGAACTCCACTGGAAGTCCAAGATGAAATTCGCTCTCGCCTGCAACGTTATGTGCAAGACGCGGAAGTCACTGTCTCCGTTGACAAAATCTCGGGCTACACGGTTTTTGTACTGGGCGAAGTTAAGGAGCCAGGACAATTTACTTTGGGCCGCTATGTCGATGTTGTTCAAGCGCTGACGTTGGCTGGTGGGTTCACGCCATACGCTAACAGCCGAGATATTCAAATTTTGCGTCGTCAAGATGGCAGAGAAGTGACATTCTCGTTTGATTTTCGCTCGGTTTCACGAGGCCGGAATCTAAAGCAAAACATAATTTTGCAAAGCGGTGATGTTGTCCTCATTCCTTGATGGGAGGGGAGAAAATGAAAAAGTCTATTCTTAGTCGTTGCTTGTTCGCAGGTTGTGCTCTCACTTTAACGCCAGCATTTGCTGATGTTTGGGTCTTTGAGCCTTCTATCTCTCTCGATCAGCGCTTTGACGATAATTATTTTCTTGAGGCTTCTGGTGACGGCGACCTAAGTGCAACTCGTGTTGTGGGTGAGTTGGGTCTTAGCCGCGAATCTGAAGTGGCAGTCATCAAGGGTCTAGTTAGAGTCGATGGCTTGTTAACCACCCAATCAGATTCTGGTGATGAAGGCCTTGAATCAAACCAGTTGGTTGCTTTTGATGCAAAAATGCGATCAGCGCGTAGCCGCTACGGCGCGTACGTTAGCTTCAAGCAAGATACACCTAGTCGAGATATCGCCGCTGATTTGAGCGATACAAGCAGCATCGCCAGCGACACAGGTTTAAACCCGTCTCAATCCAGTAATGTAGCGCGTCAAGAAATCACGCTTCAGCCCAACTATGCCTACGATATTACGCGTCGGCTAGAGTTCAACTCCAAGGCGACGTTGACCTTCGTAGAGCATGAATTACCTGACGTGCAAGACGCCATCTATGAGCGCTACTACAGTTTGTTGCCACGCGATGAAAGCGGCAACATTATTGGTCCGGTCTTGCCGTATAACGAAGTCACCATCGAAGATGCAGGAAACGTCTTTAGTCCTGTCGGTGAGTTGGATGACTTTCAAGAGAGCGAAATTCAGTTTGGCTTACGGTATAAATACGACACGATATCAACGATTTCAGCAACGTTGGCGTACAGTAAATTCGACGCGGACGTCTTGATCGATTCTTTCGCTATCGTACCGTTCGATGATTTGATCGCAGATTCCAGAGAGCCAGGTATTCGCCGTCGTCCACGTCGAGACTCGCTCTCTACGACAGCATCGTTTACGTTAGGGTACGAGCGTTCCCTAACACCGACAGTGCTGTTAGGCGTCTCTGCTGGGCTCTATACCAACTCCTCTGATACCACAGACACTTTGCGGGCTGAAGATCGTCCAGGTGAAGTCATTGCCGCTGAGCGTCTTGAGGCTCTTGAAAGTGAAACTGACGGTTGGCTTGCCAGTGTGTCTCTAAGTCATGATGCGGGCCTGACGCGTTATGTCGGCAAGTTTTCAGTCGATGTTCAGCCCAGTAGTTCTGGATCTCAGGTTGAGACACAAGAGCTAACAGGCGATGTTTTTCGAGTGTTATCACCTCGGTTGAATGTCTCACTACGTGCGCGTGCCTATGAGCCAGATCGACTTGGCGCTAATGTCGATGATACTTTTGCGCGTCGTTTCATCAGTATTCAACCAAAGGTTGAGTGGAAGTATGCGAGGAATTGGACGGCATCAGCGGCCTACCGCTATCGTCGTCAGAAAGCTCGTATCGATCCAGCTTCTGCTGAGAGCAACGCTATCTTGTTAGCGATAAAATACACGCCACCATCGAAGCTTCGAGATGCAGCGGCAGCCAACGGGCTTTAATCCGTATTACTCATCGCTGTTTTCGGCTACAACGGGTGCCTCTTTAGCGCCCTTTTTAGTGATGCCTTCGGTCGAAATGAAGTCAATAATGCGTTTTTCTACGGGGTCGAAGATCACAACCCCGTCAGCATAGCGAGCTTTAAACTTATACAGCTCAATTGCGTCCAGGCTTAGATTTTTGTCCCGCAGCACGCTCGTCACAAGCGATGTGGCGCCTAACTTGTCCAATTTAGCGATGTCTAGGGCATCGTCTTGAATGGCGTTGTGGTTGTCCGCAAGGTTTACGTATTGGTCGCTTCTGCGTTGTGGTCCGGGATAGCCATTGAATATTTCCGTCAGATACTCTGAATATTTGCCAGGCCCTGGAGCTGGCGTTAGTAATAACGGCACATTCAATAGGCTGGTAGCTGGAAGAGGCTGAGGGTCGATATCCAGAGCTCGCAACATGACATTGGCATCCAGATTGTCTTTGGCCGAGACAGTATTAAATCCGCGTTCAGCGAAAACTAACGCAACAGTACGCTGCTGATGGGTGGTGTAAAAACCATACCCCAGAGCCGCTATTTGAATGACGGCAATCAGCGACATATCCATAACCAGCTTGGGCTTGCCGGGTTTGTATAGCAATAACGTGAGAGCAGGGCCGAGTACTAAATCTACCATGGCAACCAGTTTCAGTCCTTGCCAGCCACCATCAATAAAAAATAGCTTGCCGGGAAACCAGTACAGCACCATCATGAAAACGAGTGATGAAAATATCAACAAGCTCAGTGCCATGTGAATAGCAAAGGCGGCACCGCGAGATGGGGGTGAACTCAACCAAGAGTTGGCTGTGTTGTGCACTGTGTGTATCTCCAAAATTCACAAGTTAACGTGAAGATGAAAATGCAAAGTGCGGGCCATTGCTAGTCAGTCAGTGGCGTTCCTCAAGAGAGGATGAGGCGGGGATTTGCCCCGCCCGAGATCTGTGATTGTGTGCTACTGAAGAAGGAATTCCAATAAGGCTTTTTGCGCGTGTAAACGGTTGCCTGCTTCCTCCCAAACGACGCTCTGAGCGCCATCGATTACATCGGCCGAGACCTCTTCGCCTCTGTGTGCCGGTAGGCAATGCATGAACAAGGCGTCTTCGCTAGCAAGTGCCATAAGCTCAGGGGTTACTTCGTAATCTGCGAAAGCAATTTCGCGGCTCTTTTGCTCTTCTTCTTGGCCCATGCTGGCCCATACATCAGTGACGATTAAATCGGCGTCAGCACACGCTTCAGCGGCACTCGTTGTGCGTGTTACTGAGCCTGCGGCAGCTTCCATAATTTGGGCGTCGGGTTCAAATCCATCAGGGCCCGCTACGGTGAGATGAAAACCGAGTAGCGATGCGGTATTGATGTAAGAGTTGCACATGTTGTTGCCATCGCCAACCCAAACGACTTTTTTGCCAGCGATGTCGCCACGATGGTCGAAGTAGGTCTGCATGTCGGCGAGTAGTTGGCAAGGGTGCAGCAGGTCTGTGAGGGCGTTGATGACCGGCACGGTGGAGACTTCAGCAAAGCGCTCCACGCTCTCTTGAGAAAATGTGCGTATGGATATGGCGTCGACCATTTGTGACAGCACTTTTGCGGTATCGGCTAAGGGTTCGCCACGGCCTAGTTGCGTGTTATCTGGGGATAGGTAGATAGCGTGACCGCCTAATTGAGTCATGCCCGCTTCAAAAGATACTCGTG
Organism: uncultured Granulosicoccus sp.; assembly: GCA_937991945.1. Taxonomy (GTDB): domain Bacteria; phylum Pseudomonadota; class Gammaproteobacteria; order Granulosicoccales; family Granulosicoccaceae; genus Granulosicoccus. The sequence goes on along the minus strand of CALKLO010000043.1, from coordinate 46,342 downwards.
TGCGAGTGGATGATTTTTCGAAAATCATACCCAACACGCGATGGGGCAATGTGGCTTCTAGCGTGCCTGATTCCCACTGTTTGCGTAGTTCGCTACCGCGCAGAATAATGCCGCGAAACTCATCAGCAGTCAGGTCTAGCTCGTTTAAAAAATGTCTCATGTATATAGGGTGTCTAAGCGTTGGCAGCGGGCTGATCGCCTGCTGTTAATTCAGATTGTTGAATGAAATCGATAATCAGGTCGCTGACTCGTCGAATAATTTCGTCTGCATCTTCATTATTGAGGATCAGCGGGGGGAGTAGTCTGACCACGCTGCCAGCGGTGACATTGATAAGCACACCTGCATCGAGTGCCTTGCCCACTAATTCTGCGCACGGCCGGTCTAGTTCGATGCCGAGCATCAAACCTTTGCCTCGAATCTCAGTGATGCCGGGCTGGTTATGCAAAGCATTGTTGAATCCTTGTTTGAAACGTTCCCCGAGTTCCTCGGCTCTTTCGACCAAATTGTACTTTTCGATTTCATTGACAACCGTAAGCCCCACGCGACAGGCAATAGGGTTACCGCCAAAAGTGGTTCCATGGGTGCCCGGTTGGATAAGCTCGGCGGCTGCGCCTCGTGCCAAGCATGCTCCAATAGGCATGCCATTTCCCAGCGCTTTAGCCACGGACATAACATCAGGCGTTATGTCGTCGTGTTGATGGCCAAACCATTTGCCTGTACGTCCTATGCCCGCCTGAATTTCATCGCACATGAGCAGCCAGTCGTTTTCGTCGCAGAGCTTGCGAAGGTCTTTTAAATACCCTGGAGTAGGGATGTTGATGCCGCCTTCACCTTGAATGGGTTCAACGAGTACCGCCACGATGTCATCGCGTCGAGCGGCGACGTCTGCTACTGCGCTAGCATCGTTGAACGGTACAATGTCAAAGCCACCGAGCATCGGGCCAAAGCCTGCTTGGATTTTTTTGTTGCCGGTGGCGGCTATCGTGGCCATTGTGCGGCCATGGAATGCCGTGTCGGTCACGATAATCGTTGGGTTTTCGATGCCTTTTTTGTGGCCGTGAAGGCGTGCAATCTTGATGCAGGCCTCGTTAGCTTCAGCACCGGAGTTACAGAAAAAAGCCTTATCCATGCCCGAAATGCGGCAAAGGGCCTCCCCTAGGGCTTCTTGCTGAGGAATATTGTACAAATTGCTTACGTGCATGAGCTCGCGAGCTTGTTCTGAGATTGCCTCGCTGATCGCGGTATTAGCGTGGCCCAGAGAGCACACAGCAATGCCTGAGAGAGCATCGAGATACTCGTTACCTGCGTCATCCCACAAGCGCACGCCTTCCCCGCGTTTCATAGTAACGGGGAGACGGCCGTAGGCGGCCATTAGTGAAGCCATTGATCCAGCCTTATTTTTTGGACAGGCGATTCATATTATTACAGTTCGCGCGTTACGCCAAGCAATCGATTCAATGCAAAATCCAGTCTAATCTTTCAACCGTATCTCCCCACACTTGCCAAGGCAGAACAGGCGGTGCGAACATAGGGCATCGGAAGCGCACTTTTGGGTTGTCTGCGGGTCTGTTGTTTTACCCGTACGTGAACCTTGCCCCCTTTTTTTGAACACTTATTGGCCCTACTATTCAAGGGTCAACCTTCTAGGAGTCATTATGTCTTTTACATTTCCAGATCTACCTTACGATTTCACAGCGCTTGAGCCTCACGTCGATGCCCAAACCATGGAAATCCACTACGATCGGCACCACCGCACCTATTTCAATAACTTCACAGGTGCTGTAGCTGATTCACCCATGGCTGATCAGTCGTTGGAAGAAGTCATGGCTCAGGTTGATGGCAATACATCTCCTGCTATTCGCAACAACGGCGGCGGGTACTACAACCATATTTTGTACTGGAACTCCATGTGTGACGGCGGCAGCAGCCCAAGTTCTGAGCTTGCCAGCGCTATCGACGGTGCCTTCGGTTCCATGGATGAGCTGAAAACTGGCCTGAAGCAGGCTGGTATCACGCGTTTCGGTTCTGGCTTTGCTTGGTTGGTTGTAAAAGACGGCAAGCTTGCTGTGACTTCTACGCCTAATCAAGACAACCCACTAATGCCTGTTGCTGATATGCAAGCCACGCCTATCCTTGCGCTGGATGTTTGGGAGCACGCGTACTACCTCAAGTACCAAAACAAGCGTCCTGACTACATCGATGGCTGGTTGGAAGTCGTTGATTGGGCTAAGACATCTGAGCGTTTTGCTGCTGCAACTGCGGCTTAAGCAACGCTTATACGAGGCTGTTGGGGTTCAGGCCCCAGCAGCACGTGTCCTTTTTCGTTTTTAATAATCCTTTAATGGCGTAGCACCATGACTGACCAAGCAAGCGACGTACGAACCCGAATCGATCAACAGATTGCAGAAAATCCTGTCATTTTGTATATGAAAGGCACACCGCAGTTGCCTATGTGTGGATTTTCAATGCGCACGGTTGAGGCACTTAAAGAGTGCAATCAAGAGTTTGCCTACGTCAACATCATTGCTGACCCTGCCATCCGTGAAACCCTGCCTCAGGTTTCTGATTGGCCCACATTCCCACAGCTTTACATCGAAGGCGAGTTGGTTGGTGGTTGCGATATCACTATGGAGCTGGCTGAAAATGGCGAGCTTAAGAAAATGATTGACGTCGCTGCTAACAAAGCTGATTAGAGGTTGACGACGACGTTAGCTAATCGTCTACTTTTCGGCGATTGGCTTTAATTTTCGATCGTTTGGTTTTACTGTCCAGCCGCCGTTGCACTGAGCCGCGGCTGGGTTTAGTAGCACGCCTGGTTTTTGCCACATGGGTTGCGCTTTGTATGAGTTCAGCCAGCCTTTCCAGTGCCGCGCTGTAGTTTTGGTCTTGGCGCCTGTGCTGTTGAGCCTTAATAACAATGACCCCCTCTTTGTTGAGCCGCTTGTCGCGAGTCGCCAAGATTCTCGTCTTGATGTGAGCTGGCAGGGAGGAGGCTGTGACATCGAAACGCAAATGCACGGCTGAGGCAACTTTATTGACGTTCTGTCCGCCCGCCCCTTGAGATCGAATGGCCTGCCATTCAATGTCTTCTTCGGGGATGCTGAGCGTATCGTTGATCTTTAACATGACGTATTGAAAGCCAAAGGCTGCGTTGTCCGCAGCCATTGGGCTTTGTCGCGCTTAGCGCGGAATGGTTGATCCATCAGCTATCGGCATATCTAGATCGGCATGAAGCGTTTCCCACCGGTTAACCACATTGCAGAAAAGATCGGCAGTCATTCGAGTGTCGTAAATGGCTGAATGAGCTTCTGCGGTGTCCCAATCCATACCGGCAGCCACTGCTGAGCGAGCTAATACGGTTTGGCCGTAAGCAAGACCGCAAAAGGACACGGTGTCGAAGCAGCTAAACGGGTGAAATGGGTTTTTCTTGATGCCTGTTCTGTCCGCAGCTGCATTGACGAACTTTAAGTCGAAAAATGCATTGTGGCCGACCAGAATTGCCCGCGTGCAACCTGCTGCTGAGACTGCCTCTCGAACCGGTGTGAATATGTGCGACAGGGCCGCTCTTTCTTCACGGGCAGCACGCAGAGGGTGGTAGGGGTCTATTCCATTCACTTCTAATGACTTTGGATTTATATTGCATCCGTCGAAAGGCACCACATGGGTGGTGTAGCTTTTCACAGGCTTTAGTTGCCCGTTCTCGTCGATATCGAGTATGACGGCGGCTATTTCCAGCAATGCATCGGTGCGCTCGTTAAAGCCACCGGTTTCCACATCGACCACGACCGGCAGATAACCACGAAAGCGTTCGCTGAGGCTGTAGGGTTTTCCGGGTTGGTACATGCTGAGAGGTGTGCTCTGGTTATTTAACGGGAACGATGAAATAGCGTTTGAGCGAATCATACACGCCGATACAGGTGATACCATCTCAACATCTAAAAAAGCACTATCTTTCAAGCCGTGCGCGAACTGATAACACACTATTTCAACATTGCGTTCCTAATGGGCAAGCCACAAGACTTGCCCAGTGGTCATTCGCAAATGAAAGTCGGAATCGCGTTGGCGTTTGTCACCTACGTTATGGCGGTGTCAAGGCCTTACGGATTCGGTTTGGCCGTTGCACAGGCTTTTATTGATTTAATCGGGACAGGAATTATTGTTTGGTTTGCGTTGAAACATACCGACCAGTTGTCTCGTTTCCCTCAAGCATTTGGCGGTTTGTGTGGCGCTTCTGCATTCATTAACCTTGCAAGCCTTCCTATCTATTTATTCAGAGCTACGTCAGCCAATGGCGAGCCAGATTCAAGTGGAATGCTTGCAGAATTCGTGTTGTTGGTTTGGGGGCTATCGTTATTAGCGCACATCATTCGACACACCTTTGACGTCAAGATGGTCGTCAGTGTGTTTATCGCTTTTGTTTACGTGTTGGTGTGGTCTTCTTTGATCACTACGTTTTTGCCACCACCTGCGTTAACTCAGCCTGAGGTGTTAGACATATCTCAGGCTATACCGTTATTCAAGTTGTTAGATACTGTGTCTTTTGATCAGCTAGCTGCCTTTGAGCTGGTGGCATCGACTGTGACAGTGTTATGATCTTGAGACTGCTGCCAGCAACTACGGCTGATAAATACTTCTCGTGTCTGCAACGCTTCAACAACGTTCTTCGGTACCCATTAAATTGGCGCGGCGCGCCATGGCACTGGGTATGTCGCGCGCGAAAAGTAAAGCCGGGGAAGAACAGGTGAAACCTGTTGACGAGTCTCCTTCGCTGCTAGCCGCTAAACGTGCAATGGATGAGTCCGAAGCAAGCAGTGAAGTCCCTAATGTACCTGCAGAACCCGAGAGTGTCAAGAAAACGACGCCTCCAGGTCCTATTCGTCCATTAGACATAACAGTGCCGGGTGAGATAGACCGGTACACCATTGGTAAGCGTATCGGCTCCGGCACTTGCGGTGTCGTGCATCAAGCACTGGATAATCTTTTAGGACGTGATGTTGCCGTCAAGCTATCACCTATCGGTGAGGCACATTTATCTACAGGCAAAGTGCCAGGTGCACAACGAGCCTATCAAACTGAAATTGTCGCCGCGGGGCGTTTAACGCACGCCAACATTGTGACGGTTCACGATGCAGGACAATTCGAAGACCTAAATTATTTGGTCATGGAAGTTGTTGATGGTGAGTCGTTAAAAGAATACGGCAAAGGTAAAACCTTACTGCCGGTTCACGAGGCATTGCGTGTTGTTTGTGCGTGTTGCCGTGCGCTGGATTACTCACATTCGCAGGGTATTTTGCATAGAGATATCAAACCTGCAAATATAATGTTGGCTGAAAACGGCGACGTTAAATTGCTCGATTTTGGTATCGCTGTCAGTATTCGCGAAGGTGGTGGTCTTAAAAATAAAGGTCCTACGCTTGGCACGCCAAATTACATGTCGCCTGAGCAAATCTTAGGTCGAGAGCTTGGCTCTCCCAGTGATTTTTATTCGTTGGCAACCGTTCTCTTTGAGCTGTTAACCGGCCGTCAATTGTTCAAAGCTAAGAAAGTTAAAGACTTGTTCAGAACAGTTGTGCACAAGCGAGCTCCAAAGCTTCACGACATTCGTCCTGACTTACCTGTTGAATTGTCCAATGTCATTGCTAAGGCATTAGAGAAGAAGCCTGAAGATCGTTTTCAAACAGGCGGTGAAATGGCGGATGCACTAGAGCCATTCGAAGAGATTTTCCGGGTTGTTGAAAAACGCCCAGAGGCACAGCAACGATTAATTCGTCAGCTTCAAGGGCAAGAGTTTTTTGCAACGTTTTCCGAGCTGGAAATTGCTCATTTACTAGAGCACGTTGACGTTCGCTCATTCGCACCAAGCGAGACAATGATTAACGTGGGTGATGATCAACGCCGCATCATGATCGTGACCGATGGCTTGGCTAAAATGCAAAGCGATGGCCACTATCTGCGCATGCTAGGTGAAGGGCAGTGCTTTGGAGAAACGGGCTTTATCAATGGTGGTGCGCAAAAGCATCGTATTGAGGCGCTAACATCGGTCAATGTGTTGGAGCTATCCGCTGAAATGTTGGCCGAGCTACCGCCTAAAATACATTTGCACTACTACCGACACATCTCTGAAATTCTTGTTACCCGATCGGCCCAAGAAGACGTTCCAGCCGTAGATGTGTCTCTATAACGTCTAGCGTGTGATGGGCTCAGAGCAAGCCAACGCTATATAGCGTCGGCTTACCCTGTCTGAATTTCCTTCTATTACCCTTCAGGATTATTGTGCCTACGCGCTTTTAGCGTGTGTTCCCAATCTAACGATGTTTTGACAATCGTATCGAGATTGTCAAACTCAGGCTGCCAATCCAGTGTTTTATGGATTTTTCCTACAGCGGCTACCAGCGATGGCGGATCACCTGCGCGGCGGGGTTGTTCAATAACCTTGATCGGTTCGCCGTGTACTCGCTCTACGGCATCAATAACTTGTTTGACGCTGAAGCCGTGTCCATAACCACAGTTGAGCAGTGTGGATTCGCCTTGCTTGCGCAGGTAGTCGAGCGCTGCGAGGTGAGCGTTTCCAAGATCAGTGACGTGGATATAGTCACGGACGCCTGTACCGTCGTCAGTTGGGTAGTCGGTCCCGAACATATAGAGTTGATCTCGCTTACCAACGGCCACTTCCGCGGCTACCTTAATTAATAGTGTGGCTTCTGGTGTGGACTGGCCAATGCGACCGTCTGGGTCGGAGCCTGCAACGTTGAAGTACCGCAAAATGACATGTGTTAAATCACACGCCGAACTTAAGTCGCGTAGCATGGCCTCTGACATGAGTTTGGACATGCCGTAGGCGTTGATAGGGGCTGTGGCTAGCTCTTCATGGCATGCGCCGATGTCGGCCTCTGGTACGCCGTAGGTTGCCGCCGTTGAGGAAAAAATAAAGTGTTTAATATTTTGTTCCTGACACACTTGTAACAAGTTGCGGGTGCTGCAGGTATTGTTTGCGTAGTACTTGAGTGGATTTTCTACGCTTTCAGGCACGATAGTGTGTGCGGCGAAATGCATAACCGTGTCGATGTCATGTTCAGCAATGACCTTGCTGACAAGTTCCATGTCACCTGTTTTGCCAATAACTAATTCACCGTACAGTACCGCGTCGGCGTTGCCAGTAGACAAGTCGTCTAGCACCACAACGGTTTCGCCACGCTCGCCGAGTAGTTTGACTACATGGCTGCCAATGTAGCCTGCGCCGCCGGTTACCAGTATCGCTTTTTTGCTCATCGTGTTAAGAGTCGGTTGTTCAAATGGGAGTACAGCGGGAACATTGTAACCACACTCGACTGACAAATGATGAGTGTTAAAATGCCGCATACCCTGATGGTAACTTTCGCTAAGAGAAATGGACGACGTGACTGGATTTTGTGAGCAAGTAGTAAACGGCTCTGTTTTGCTCACGGTTAATCAGCGATTAGCCAGGCACCGCTCCGTGCAATTTCAACAATGGCAGCAGGCGCAAGGGGCTTTGTGGTGGGAAACCCCAGAGATCCTGCCTTTTCGCTCTTGGTTGTTGGCATTGCACGCGCACTATCTCGCCACGGGTGAGTCCGAGAAAACACTCCTGCCTGATTTGCTGCAGCAGCGTCTATGGCAGCAATGCATTGATAACGATGATGCCGTTGCTTTACTGGATTCTGAGGCGGCGTGTCGTTCCGCTAAGCGAGCATGGGACATTGCCTGTGCATGGGATTGCCACCCCGCTGATGACGACTACTTACCGTTGGATCAATACACCTGGAAACGATGGCAGGCAAGCTATCAATCAAAGCTTGATGAGCAAGGTTGTATCGATGAAGCTTCACTAGCGGATCATCTGCGGGACATCTTGATGGCGGGAGTTGTCGCTGGGGAAGGTGCGGGTGCAAGTGCGGGTGCAAGTGCGGGTGTGGGTGCTGATGAGGTAGCAAGTTTAGGTGGTGGCGCGGGCGGTAGTGCACTTCCTGATCACATCATTTTAGATGGGTTTCTACAATTGCCACCTCAGCTAAAAGCCATCGTTGCAGCGCTTCAAATGCGAGGCGTTAAGGTTGAGGTGTTGGAGGCCAACGCCTGTGCACTTGTTCACGATGTGGCATACGAAGACGACGCTCGGGAATTGATTGGTGTAGCAACTCATATGCGCTGTGAGCTGGAGCGTGATGCTGCACAGAGTTTAGGTTTGGTAGTGCCAGACTTGCAAAATAGACGTGCAGAAGTATTAAGGGCTTTTGATCAAGTATTTTTCCCAGGATTATCACCAACGCAAATTCGCGATAAAGGCAGGCCTTACGATTTATCAATCGGTTTGCCCTTATCTGATACGGCACCGGTTCAAGCGGCGTTATCTATTCTCAGGCTATCGACTGCTGGAATCCAAGGTAATGAGATATCGTCTCTATTACTGAGTCCGTATATGTCGGGTCGTCCAAGCGATGCACATGCCAAAGAGCAATTGGATAAACGGTTAAGAGAGTTGCGTGTTCGTAAGTTGAGTTTAGAGGAGCTAGCGGTCCAATTGGATGGGCGAGGGTCACTTGCCAAGCCGGTTAATAAATTACTCACTCAACGTAAGTTTACTAAGGCTACGTTATCCACGTGGGCAAGTCGCTTCAGCCAATGGTTGACTACGTTTGGTTGGCCAGGTAAGGGCATTGATACCGAAGAGTATCAAGCTGTGAGCGCGTGGGTGGAATGTTTGGATGACTTGCAACTGTTAGATGACAATGTAGGTGTGGATGCACAAAGTGCATTTCGTCTGTTATCACGCTTAGCGCGTGAACGAGTTTTTCAATTAGAGACTCCCGCAACGCCTATTCAAATTATGGGGCGTTTGGAGAGTCATGGCATTTCATTCGAATGCTTGTGGGTGACAGGTCTTGATACTGAGCAGTGGCCGCCAACAGGATCGCCATCGCCATTTTTACCGATTGCTCAGCAAAAAGAAGCGGGTGTTCCTGATGCTTCTGCCAGTGCGCGTTTGCAATTAGCCGAGCAGGAATTCTTACGCTGGAGCTCGCAAGCACCGTTGTTGTTAGCCAGTAGAGCGCTTGCCCGAGATGGAAAAGAATTGGACGCTGCGCATCTACCGGCGGTAGTTGCAAGTGATGACAATCAAACCAAGGCTGCACCCCGTATTGATAGGCTGGGTGAGTATGAGGCGTTCGTAAATCCAGTTGCAGCTCTCAGGGCGCATTTACAGCTTGAATGTATTCAGGACAACTATGGCCCGGCTCTGCCGGCAGGGACAATTGCCAAGGGCGGTGCGCGCTTGTTCGAAAATCAGGCCTTGTGTCCTTTCAAATCGTTTGCATTGCATAGGCTGGCCATTCGCCCGTTGGAAGAAGCCGGCTTAGGCTTAGATCCACGTCAACATGGCACGTTGTTGCATCATGCATTGGAGCTTTTTTGGCAACGCATTAGTACGCATTCGCAACTCGTTGCGCTTAGCGAGGATGAGTTAAATGAGGCGTTGTTAGAGGTAATCAATGTTGCAATTGAAGAGATGGGTGTGCCGGGAGCATTGCAAGATCTTGAGCGAACACGGTTACTAGGTTTGCTCACTGAATGGTTGATGGGTCAAGAATCCATTCGGCCAGACTTTGAAGTGCAAAGTCTGGAGCTCAGCCAAGAAATCGAACACGGTGGTGTCATCATGAATGTGATGCTTGATCGCATTGATAAAATTGGCGATGACTTAGTGGTCGTTGACTACAAAACCGGTACATCGAGCAAAGTGAATACGTGGGCAGATAAACGCATTGTTAATCCTCAGTTGCCTTTGTATGTGTTGACCAACGAGGCGATAAAAGGCGCAAGCTTTGCGCAGGTGGCGCGTAACCAATGTAAATTTATTGGTGTCGCTAGTGAGTCGGACATGATTCCGAAAGTAAAAACGACAGTCATCAAATCTCGCAATGGTCAGGCAACCGACAGAGAGCTGGAAACCTGGGATGACTGGCGTCTGCATTGGAAAGAGGCACTAGATACCGTTGCAGGTGAGGTCAGGCAAGGTTTGGCATCGGTGACGCCAATGGATAAAGCCTGCACGCATTGTGAGTTAAAATCGTTATGCCGTGTCGGTGATGAGCAACTAACCGCTGTCGATGATGATGACGATGGCTCATCAGCGTCACCTGCTGCTGCAAGCAACGGAGCTGCACAATGAGCGCACCTATTGATGCAGCAGTACGAGAGCGAGCGCTAGATGCGCAGACATCGTTTATTGTTCAAGCGCCTGCAGGCTCTGGTAAAACCGAGCTATTAACGCGTCGTGTATTAACGCTTCTGGCAACAGTCGATGAGCCTGAAGAAATACTGGCTATTACCTTTACGCGTAAGGCTGCTAGCGAAATGCGTCAGCGCGTGGTTGAAACCTTAGAGCGTGTGGCTTCAGGTGCGCAGCCTGCTAATGATTACGAAGCTGAAGGTCATGCACTAGCTACCGCGGTATTAAATAAAGACAAAGAACGCGACTGGCAGATAATTAGAAACCCACAGAGACTTAACCTTCGCACCATTGATGCGTTAGCGACTCAGCTTGCTCATCGTTTGCCGGTAACCTCAGCACTGGGTGCACCGACAGGTGTTGTAGAGGATGCAGGTAGTTTGTACCGAGAGGTGGCAACGCGATTTATCGACGCTAATATTCCGTTGATTGAACGAGTGTTGTTGCAGTTAGGCAATAAGCTTGAGTTAGCTCAACAGTTGTTGGCTAACTTGTTGGCAAATCGCGATCAATGGAAGCGTCATGTTTACGCCTCCGATCAGCACGAACAGCTTCGACACATTTTGGAAGGTATGTTGGCAGAGCTTGTCGAGTCCAGGCTGCAAAATTTATGTTCGTACATTCCATTCGGCTTAGATGACACGCTACCTGCTCGGTTGAGAATTGCCTGTGGTTTTCTTCTGGAAGACCAAGAAGGAGACTTAGACGCTATAGAATTTGAAAAGCAAGCGTGGCTCGATATTGAGGCTTTGCCGGGTGCGTCAATTGATGACTTACACTTGTGGGACAGTATTGCCGCGGCGTTGCTGACCAAGAAGCCTGAAGTGCGTAACAGGCTGACTAAGAAGGAAGGCTTTCCAGCAAAGTCTGATGCAAAGAAGCGTGGTATCGAACCTGCCTTGTTAGAGCAACACAAGGAAGAGATGATGGGTATTCTCGAAACCGTGCGAGAGGCCCCCGATTTTGTAGAGGCGCTGGTTGAAGTATGCAGTTTGCCATACCCTCGTTATCAAGATGAACAGTGGGAACTGTTGTCGGAGCTTCTCAGTGCGTTGCCAGACTTACTGCTGGAGTTGCAGTTACTATTTAGTGAGCGCGGCGTTGTCGATTTCGCAGAGCTAGCCGAACGTGCACAGTGGGCGTTAGGGCCAGAGGATGCGCCTACCGATTTAGCGCTGTCTATGGACCTATCGCTAAAGCATGTATTGGTTGATGAGTTTCAGGATACCTCCCAAACCCAATTTCGTTTGTTTAGCCAATTAGTCAGAGGGTGGGATCAAGGCGACGGACGTACCTTTTTTGCAGTGGGTGATCCCATGCAATCTATCTACCGGTTTCGTGAAGGCGACGTAGCCTTGTTTGCTCAGGCGCGTGATTTTGGTATTGGTCCTGTGAATCTTGAATCACTGACGTTGAGTGTAAATTTTCGTGCAGCGCCCACTGTCATCGATTGGGTTAACGATAGTTTTTCATCTATCTTTCCTGAGCGTGCTGATCCTGACAGCGGTGCGGTGCCGTACTCTGAATCTGCTGCACATTTAACGACAACAGGTTCGGTTGTCGTGCACCCGTTAATCGATGCCGATAAAGAAGCGGAAGCGACGCATGTAGCGATATTAGCTCGCGATGCAATCGCCTCTGATGCTAATCATCGTGTAGCCATATTGGTTAGGGCGCGCAGTCAGGCAAAAGATATATTCGCAGCTTTAAGGGAGCATGGCTTAGCGTATCAGTCTATTGATATGGATTTGGTGGGTGAGCGGCCCGTTGTAAGAGACATACTCTCGTTGTGTTTGGCGCTGCGGTATCCGCACGACCGATTGCATTGGTTGTCTTTACTACGCGCACCGTTTGTGGGGCTGGTGTTGCACGATTTACACGCCTTAATGAACGAAGCTAAGTCGCGCTCAGTCATTGAATTACTCAAAGACGCTGATAGGTTTGCAGCATTGTCCCAAGATGGTCAGGTGCGCGTTAAGCGTTTCTTAACCATTGTGGAGCCTGCATTAAAGCAAGTTCCACGCAGTGGTCTTATGCCGTGGGTTGAATCCATTTGGTTGCAACTCGGCGGCCCTGCAGTTTGTCGTGATGATATCGATGCGAATGCAGCCGAGCGTGCTATCCGTCGGTTATTGAGTCTTGAAGCTGAAGGTAGGTTGTGGCAAAAAAGTGTTTTAACTGACGTCATGAAGTCGCTGTACGCTGAGAATTCTGATGATGCCAATTGTCAGATTCAAATCATGACCTTGCACAAAGCTAAGGGTTTGGAATTTGATACCGTCATACTGCCAGCGCTGGATAGACAAACACGTGCCGATAGCACGCAACTGCTTAATTGGTTTGAAAGCACACTAGACGGTAAGCCGCAATTGTTGTTAGCGCCGTTTGAGCAATCGGGTTTGCAGTACGGTGCCAAAGACAAAATAAATCGCTTAGTCAGAAAAGCCCGCGAGCGATGTGACGCGCAAGAAAAATTGCGTCTCCTCTATGTGGCCTGTACACGAGCAAAGCATCATCTTCATTTAGTTGCGCGTAGTTCGATTGCCGCCAGTGGTGAATTAAAAACACCTATTAATTCTTCATTGCTTAAGCCGCTCTGGCCACTGCTGGAATTAGATTTCAAAAATGCTGCTGAGGCTATGGCTGGCGCGGCCGCTCGCACCAGTGACACACAAGATCCGCTCACAGGAGCTGACCAACAGTTATCACTGTTGGGTGATGAGTCTGAGCTTGAACAGCCAGTTGCGCAGTTTGAGCGTTTGCCTCTTAGTGCTGAGTTTCCTGTGTTGTCCACCTATACGTGGGAGAGACAAGCAACACCCGATACGTCTACTGATGAGGGTGTGGAATTTTCATGGGCGGGTAGGGAGGCCCGAGACATTGGAACTGTGGTGCATTTGCAGTTGCAACGTCTCGCGTGTTCGGCGGCAGGTGCGTCTATCGACTTTGATATCGATAGGGCGAGTTCCATCGCTACGCGTCAACTGCGTAACTTAGGTGTGCAGTCTCATAAGATAGCCTCAGCGCTAGAAAGAGTATTACAGGGTGTTCAGAACACTTTGGATGATGAGCGTGGAAATTGGATATTGTCACCTCATGAGGAGGCTCGGTCAGAGTGGGCCTTGAGTGTTCCGCGTGACGACAGTAGTGCAAGCCAAGGCGTGCAGAAAGTGGTTATTGATCGCACGTTCGTTGATGAGCACGGCACGCGCTGGATTGTCGATTTTAAAACGGGAGATCACCGTGGCGGCCAGCTCGACAAATTCCTGGATGCTGAGCAGGCTCGTTATTCCGATCAGCTCAATCGCTATGCTGATATTATGTCCAAAATAGAAAAGCGGCCTATTCGAGTAGGTTTGTATTTTCCCATGCTCAAGGGCTGGCGAGAATGGGAGCCATCGGTTAGTGTAGATTTGTAATAACCCTGATTTTTTTGTGGTTTAGATATAACGGGTACGACTATGGAAGCTGCATATTGGCAGAAGGCCTGGTCTGAAGACCGAATTGGTTTTCATCAGAAGAACGTCAACAGCCGTTTGGTACAGTATTGGCCAAAACTTGAGCTATCGGGTCCGGTGCCGGTTTTTGTGCCTTTGTGCGGTAAATCAACGGATATGCTGTGGCTGCACGAGCAAGGACACCCTGTTATGGGGGTTGAGCTCAGTGCGAAGGCTGCTGAGGCGTTTTTTTGTGACAACGAGTTGGAATACTCGATTAAAGAACAATCAGGTTTTACTGTCTTTGAAGGTATTAAAGCAGCTGCGGGTTTAGATATTTGGGCAGGCGACTTTTTTAGCTTATCCCCTGAGCACGTGGCAAAGTGCGGTGCGTATTTTGACAGGGCGGCCATGATTGCGCTGCCGGATGCGCTTCGTGCTGATTATTGCTCACACTTAGCAAATCTGATGAAAGCCACCTCTGCGGGGCTTCTACTGACTATTACTTACGATCAAAGCCTAATGAATGGCCCCCCGCATTCAGTAACAGATGAAAACGTTCGCAAACTACTGGGCAATGCCTTTGATATCTGCACGCTAGAGCACTACAGTGGTGCAGAACGTCTGGGAAATCTTGCGAAACGAGGGCTTGAAACACTCGATGAGCGGGTATATCTCCTAAAGCGTAACTAATTGATAATTGTCTTATGCCTAAACCAATACAACGTGTAATCGGATTTTTCATTCTGCTGGCAACGGTGGGTATGGTTTCCTGTCAGGCCCTGTTTACTTAATTATGGCTGCTGTAACCCGCATAAATTCTGACACTAAGCCCAAAGTGCTATGGCGTGGTTTGCTGTTGTATTTTCTCGCTTTGCCTTTATTGCCGGCAATATTTTCATCTTTGCTAGATAAGGAGCCCATTGAGGCGCTAGCACGTGCGGCAGGGTTTGTATTAATCGTCTCCGCAGCCACGTTAATTCGTAAAGGCATTCGTTTGGACAACGAAGCACGCAAGCGTCGTTTGAGACGACGGGCGAGCACGGTGCAGTACCGCATGATTGGCGCAGGTTTGGTAACCGGTGGAGTGTTTGTTGTCGCTTGGTTAGGCTTAGGCGATAGGCATTCTCTGTTCGAGAGTATTTTGTATGCCGGTGCCACCTTGTTGGGGTGTTACTTGTATTACGATTTTGACCCTGCCAGAAAAGATCCTGACATTGCGGCAGTAGGTATCACCACCGAAGAACTCATAGAGTTGTTAGATGAGGCCGAAGGCCGCCTAGAACGCATTGAGCAATCTAGCCGACAAATCAATAATATTGAATTTAAGGATCGTCTACGCCGCATTGTTAAAGATGCGCGAGGCATTCTAGATACGATTGAAAGTGACCCGGTAGATGCTCGCCGAGCGCGCAAATTCTTGAAGGTCTACCTAGACGGTGCGCAGCAAGTCACGGAAGGCTATGCAAGGACACACACCGAAGGCGAGGCGCATGCGCTTGAAGATAATTTTCGTCGTGTGTTAACCACCATTGAAACCGTCATTGCTGAGCAACAGACGAAGCTCAAAGAAAACAACCTATCTGATCTGGACGTCAATATCGAAGTCCTGCAGATGCAATTAGAAAAAGAAGGCGTTACCTAACACGGTTTAGTGTGCATAAATAATGTGCGCGACGTCTAACGTAAATTTATACGAAGGGAAATTTCCATGACCGAATCGAAGACAGATGTTGCCGATAAAATTGACGTGTTGCCTGGCACCGAACTACTGCCTGATCTAAAGCATGACATCGTGCCTTATGAGCAGGCTGATGTATCGGAGCGTCAACTCATAGATCGACTCATGAGTGAGATTGATCTGACTGACAGCAACTCGGTTATATTTTTTGGTAGCAAAGCTCAGCAAGAGCTTACGGCTATCTCTGACAATATGCTCGAAGGTGTACGCAATAAAGACTTAGGCTCTGCTGGTCGATCACTAAACGATATGGTTGGTGTGTTGCGCGGTTTTGAAGTGGAGAACTTTGATCCTAACAACCGTCCTGGATTCTTCTCGCGTTTGCTGCGACGTCTGTTTGGCGGTTTGACACCGGTTGCTAAATTTATTCAGCAGTATGAGGGTGTGAGACGCCAGGTTGATACCGTCACTGACGATCTAGAAAAACATAAGACACTATTGCTACGAGACATAAAATCACTCGATAAGTTATACAGCGCCAATCTTGATTACTTCCATAATTTAGAGGCCTACATCGTTGCCGGTGAGCAAAAGCTCAAAGCCATCGATGACACGATGATTCCTGCGGCTGAAATTAAGGCGGACAACCAGGATGACGTATTACTCGCTCAAGAGCTAAGAGATTTACGCAGTGGTCGTGATGATTTAGAGCGTCGTATTCACGATTTGCGCTTAACTCGTCAAGTGGCTATGCAGGGCTTACCGAGCATTCGTCTTATTCAAGAAAACGACAAAGGCTTGGTCAACAAAATCAACTCCACCTTGGTCAATACGGTTCCCTTGTGGCGACAGCAGTTAGCTCAAGCAGTCACGATTTTTCGCTCCGCAGAAGCTGCAAAGAGTGTTAAGGCTGCAAGTGATTTAACCAATGAGTTGTTAGAGAAAAACTCAGAGAACCTACGCACCGCTAACAGAACCGTCAGAGAAGAATTAGAACGTGGCGTTTTTGATGTTAATGCGGTAAAGCGTGCTAACGAGAATCTCATTGCAACGGTTGAAGAGAGCCTACAAATTGCAGACGAGGGCAAGCGTCGTCGTGCTGAGGCCGAGAAGCAATTAGAGTCTATGGAAGCTGAATTGAAAGAAACATTGAAAGCGGCTTCTGCACGAACTCAATCAGCGCCAACGGCGGGAGTTTAAAATGGGTCTGTTTAGCAGATTCTTCAGTGAGTTTGTTGATGTCATCGAATGGACCGATGATTCCAGCAATACCATGGTGTCCCGATTCGAGCGTTATGGCAACGAGATCAAATACGGTGCGACGCTTGTCGTACGTGAATCGCAGTTTGCCGTGTTTGTTAATGAAGGTGTGGTGGCAGATGTGCTCGGCCCCGGCACTTATGAGCTAGAAACAAAAAATCTGCCTGTTTTGACAACACTGCAGAATTGGCATCATGGCTTTCAAAGTCCGTTTAAAGCGGAAGTCTATTTTTGTAATGCCCGACGTTTTACTGATTTGAAGTGGGGCACCAAACACCCCTTAATGCTTCGAGACAGTGAGTTTGGCGGCTTAAGGATTCGAGCCTTTGGCACTTACGGTGTAAGAATCACCGATGCCTTAATGTTCATCAGAGAAATTGTGGGAACTGAAGGTGTTTTCACAACCGATGAAATCAGTTCGCAATTGCGTAATTTAATCACGTCGCGTTTTGCCACCATTATTGGTAGCTCGAATATTCCGGTGCTCGATATGGCCGCTAACTATGACCAGTTGGGTGAATTTTTAACCACTCGCATAGCACCAGAGTTTGGTGAGTACGGCCTAGAGCTGACGCGCATATTGGTTGAGAATATTTCATTACCGCCAAAGGTATCTGAAGCATTGGATAAACGTACCAGTATGGGTATGACCGGTAACCTTGATCGATACCTACAATATCAAACGGGTGCTTCCATGGAAGCTGCTGCGAGCAATCCGAGTGGCGGTGCATCAGATGGCGTAGGCATGGGTATCGGTTTAGCGATGGCTAACCAGATGAGCAATCAGATGAGCAGCGCAGGTCAGTCGGCAACGCCGCCGCCATTACCTGGAATGGAACTGCGCGTCTATCACGTGGTCGTCGACGGTGAGGCACGCGGCCCATACTCTGTCGATTTGTTAGAAAAGCAAGTGGCCATGGGTACTCTGAGCTTCGATACGCTTGTGTGGAGCCCGGGCATGAGCGAGTGGCTAGCAGCCAGTGCCGTGTCTTCCTTAGAGGGTATATGGGGCGATGCGGCTCCAACGCCTCCTCCTGTTCCATCCTCATAGTTAATCGAATACTGACCCACTGCACTCTATGCGGTGCAGGGGAGTACTCATAAAAAATTCGGATCAGAGAAAAACCATGGGCCTGCGTGATCGTTTGCAAGCACAGTTGCAAGAGCGTGTGGCTGGTCAGGCTAACAGTGCGGAGCCTGTTTCTCCCTACGACTGGGCCGAAAAAACATCCGATGCACCCAAAATTGGTGAGGCCACTACGCGAGCGTTAACAGAAAAGCGATTCCCGTGTGCTCAGTGTGGTGCCTCATTAAACTATGCGATTGGTTCGCGATCATTAGAGTGTCCTTATTGCGGGCATCTAAATGCAATCGCTCATAGTACTGAGCGTATCCGCGAGTTAGATTTTCATTCGGCACTTAGGCAGTTACAAGATTCTGCTCATGTAGAGCCTGTAAATAATATTATTGCCTGCCCAAATTGCGCAGCGCAATTTGCGATGGACGCGCACATACATTCGGGTGACTGCCCATTTTGTGGAACGTCTGTCGTTACCGAAACCAGTCAATCTAAACCGCTTAAGCCTAAAGGGTTGCTGCCGTTTGCCATCACCTCTGAGGTGGCTCTCGATGCGTACAAGCATTGGTTGAACAAGCGGTGGTTTGCACCCAATGCGTTAAAAAAATACGCGCGAAGTGATGAAGGCCTTAACGGTGTGTACATTCCTTATTGGACCTACGATAGCGATACGGCAACAGCTTACCGAGGTCAGCGTGGTGAGGTTTACTATGTCAGGCAACGCTACACGACCACAATAAACGGTCGACGAGTTACGCGGACTCGTCGAGTACCTAAGGTGCGTTGGTACCCTGCTAGTGGCAGAACTTCCCGTCATTTCGACGATGTACTGGTGGGCGCCACTCGAACATTGCCACGAAAAATAACTGACTGGCTGGCGCCTTGGGACCTTGAAAATCTAGTGCCGTATACGGAAGACTACCTGGCAGGTTTTAGCAGTGAGGTTTATCAAGTGAATCTTGATGAGGGTTTCAACATTGCGCAGGAAACGATGGATACGGTTATACGTACCGATGTGAAGCGAGCCATTGGAGGTGATCAGCAGCGAGTCACGTCTTTGCAAACACGCCATAGCGACACCACGTTTAAGCATGTACTGTTGCCATTATGGACAGCGGCATTCCAATTTCGTGGAAAAACCTATCGCTTTGTGGTGAATGGTAGAACAGGTAAGGTGCAAGGGGAGAGACCCTATAGCGTGGTTAAAATCACGTTGGCAGTTATGGCTGGGCTTATATTGGCCGCTGGCGCGTTGCTTGTGCTGAACCAAGCAGGCGCATTTGATGCGGTCCGTTCGTCAGGTTTTCCCACAGGCTTTAATGTGCGTTTTTAGCGTTCATACCTGTAAGCAGTCAATGGCTGTGGCTTTTTCTGTAAGTTGTAGGGTTGTATTACGCACGATAAAGCAGGTTCGCTTGTAAGCGATAAAGAATACTTTTTATTTACACAATTTCATGTCAACGTCGTACTGACTGAATTGCACTAGCCATTGAGAGAAAAATGAATAAATTTACCTTCCTTGCTAGCTCGACTCTTTGTCTGTTTGCACAGGCGGCTTCAGCTGAAACCTATACAGCCGATGTGTGGGCTGATAACTGGTTTTCACTAAACGTTAATGGCGTGCAAGTCGCTGAAGACAGTGTGTCCATCACAACAGAGCGCTCGTTCAATGCTGAGAGCTTTTCGTTCACAGCGGAACCTCCGTTTGTACTTGGACTGACAGCTAAGGATTTCAAAGAAAACGATACTGGACTTGAATACATAGGCACACGCAAGCAGCAAATGGGCGATGGTGGCGTTATTGTTCAAATCAAGGATGCCAGCGGGCAAATTGTTGCGGTAACCGATGCCAACTGGAAATGCTTACCCGTACATCAAGCCCCATCTAGTAAGTCTTGCGCAAAAGAAGACAATCCTATTGCTGGAGAAGGCGCATGTGGGTTTGATATAACGGCCGAACCTGCTGGTTGGGATACTGCTAACTTCGATGTTTCCGAGTGGCCACAGGCAACCGAGCACAGCGAAAGTTCAGTACGCCCAAAAGATGGCTATGACCGTATCTCATGGGACTCAAACGCTCAGTTGATTTGGGGCAGCGACTTAGAGACTGACAATACAATGTTGTGCCGATTGGTTGTTGAATAGGTCGTAGTTCTAAAGGGAGTGGACATAGTGGCATTGCGTAATTTCAGAATACTTGGCCTGACACTGGGAACGCCAGTGTTAGTGGTCGCTACCATGATGATTGGAGCAACGACTGCATCGGCGCACGATCAAAATGAACATTGTGCCGCAGTCACAGCCTCTGTTAGTGAGGCGGGTTTTAGTGATGAAGTGACGGTCACTTGCTCAGCCAAACAAGCATTGATCACATCGGATACTTACCCAGACCACGAGTTAATGACAGGTATCGTTGGTACGAATGAACAAGTGCCTGTGCCTGCTGTTTACGCAGCGCCTGTTCCTTTGACCACCACTCTTGGGTCAACACCACTCACAAGAGATGCAGCACTGGGTGTGGCTGTTAATGGTGTGCCTATCTATGACTACACCGGTGGTGGTGAGATGTCTGAACAAGATCTCTTCCATCATCAGGCTCGGCACGACACACTACTGACTCAGCAACTTGACGTTTGTGGTGGTCATGCCGGACGAGGGGATGACTACCACTATCATGTTAAACCCACGTGCATGATCGAAAAAATGGCCAACGCTGGCGACGCTGCCATTATCGGCTGGGCCTTCGATGGCTTTCCCATCTACGGTGACAACAATCCTGATGGGACGCCGATTGCTATTGGTGTTCTAGATGTCTGCAATGGCCAGACCGACGATACTTTTGGGTACCGTTACCATACCTCCCAAGAAGCGCCTTACATTGTGCAGTGCTTGATGGGTGATGTTGCAAATTTCGACAGCCTACCGCGAGTAAGGCCGTTATCCCCAGCCGCCGCAGGGCCTGGGAAAAAGGCGGGAAGACCACCCAGAGGTGGTGTTCAAGACTTGGTCTTTGTTCAAGATGCTTCGGGTGCGCGCAGTATGGATTACACCTACGGTGGTCAGGCTTATTACATGCGCTATACACCAACAGATGAGCAGGGTTGTTACGCGTTTGAGACGCGCACAGTTACTGATGCTGGTGTGTTAAAAACGGGTGAGTATTGTCGTTAAGGTGATGTTTAGAGCTGCCACCAGGCTTTGCTGTCTAAGCTATACGGGCGGTAAAGTTCGAGATTGTCACAGGTCAGACTGACTCTAGGCGAAAGTCACTTTGCCGAGTTTACGCAGGCATTTCTATGAGACATGCCTACGTTGACGCTGACCCGCTGTGGCGGGTCCTTGAGTAAGGACGGCTGCAACTGCAGTTTGCTTAAACGTCGGCCTACCTTTTAAACGATTATGTTGATAGTCGTCTAACAAGTTTTCTTCTATAAGTTCTGCATCCATACACAGCACATGTACTAAATGCTCATGCAGTAGCGTGAAGAGCCTTGCGAGTGCAATTTTATGAGTCTGTGTGGTTGTTTCAAACAGCCAATCGCTGAGTGTCATGAATCGTTCAAACGCATTGTCTGCTAACAGTATAGGCAGGCCTTTCGGGAACCTACCCGAGTTACCGATTAAATCCCAATAGCGCGCGAAGCGCACCATGCGTTGCATCGTGTCGAAGTCGGCATCTTTGTGCGCAAGGATTCGATAAGGCGGTGTTGTTTGATATCGCATATCAAACTCTTGGGTGTGCCTGGCTATTGGCGTTCCGCGTAGTCGTTTTAAAACACCGACTTGTATTTCTTGTGGCCCTAGCGAATGCAGCAAATTAAAGCCTTCACCAAAGCTTGATAGTGTTTCACCCGGTAGGCCAAAGATTAAATCTGCGTGTATATGCGCTTCGGTATTTTCTCGAAGCCAGACTAGGTTCTCGCAAGTTTTATCATGTTGTTGTTTTCTGCTGATGCGCTTTTGTACTTCAGCATTGAACGATTGAATACCAATTTCAAACTGTAACGAATTAGCAGGAAATCGTGGCAGGAGTTCTAATAAGACTTCAGGTAGGCGGTCAGGGATAAGCTCGAAGTGCAAAAATAGCCCTTTATCGATATGTTCTAGGAAGAACTCCAAAATACGTTTGCTGGTAGCGGCTTTTAAATTGAACGTGCGATCTACAAATTTAAATTGCCGCGCACCGCGATCTATAAGATCTTGCATGTGCCCTAAAAATTCAGGTAGGTCGAACGCCACCGCTGTTTTATCCAGAGAGGATAAACAAAACTCACACTTAAACGGACAACCTCGGGAGGCTTCCACGTAGATCACTCTATGGGCAATGTCCGAATCGCTATAGTGCGGGTAGGGTGAAGTCAGTGCATCTAGTTCAATGGGTAACGATGACACCTGCCGACTTTTTGCTTGGCCGTCTAATATGTCTTGGCACAGTTCGCCAAATCGTATATCGGCAGCACCACTGATAGTGAAGTCGACTAACTTTGAAATAGGTTGGTCGTCTAGCTCGTAGCTAACTTCTGGTCCGCCTATAACGATAGATATGTCGGGGCGAATAACCTTAATTAGGCGTATGACGTCGGTGGTTAACGTGACGTTCCAAATATAAACGCCAAAGCCAATGATTTTGATATGTGGCTGAAGCAGTAGCTCTACGATATCTTCAGCGCGCTGCTCTAGCGTAAATTCTCGCAAGGCAGTTTGCGGCTGTAAGTCGCCCATGTTGGCGTACAGGTAGCGAAGCCCTAGAGAGGCATGAATGTAGCGCGCATTGATTGTGCACAAAACAATGTCTTGAGTAGGGTTCAAAAAATTACTC
Source organism: uncultured Granulosicoccus sp. (assembly GCA_937991945.1). Taxonomy (GTDB): domain Bacteria; phylum Pseudomonadota; class Gammaproteobacteria; order Granulosicoccales; family Granulosicoccaceae; genus Granulosicoccus. The sequence continues at coordinate 23,817 of CALKLO010000043.1, read as the reverse complement.
TGCGGCTATTTCGAATGCGGCTCGCATGAGTTCGCGAGTGTAGGGTTTCTTGGGGTGATTAAGCACGGTAAAGGCTGATCCGCTCTCCACAATCTTACCATCCCGCATAACAATTATTTCGTCACTAAGGGCCCTTACGACTTTTAAATCGTGGCTAATGAACAGATACGCCAACTGGTGCTTCTCTTGGAGAGACTGGAGCAGCTCTACAATTTGGGCCTGCACTGACATGTCCAAGGCGGAGGTGGGTTCATCCAGAATGACTAGCGAGGGTTTAAGAACCATGGCTCGTGCGATAGCGATACGCTGCCGTTGCCCGCCAGAGAACTCATGCGGGAATCGATTCAAAACATGTGAATCGAGCCCGACTTCTTGTAGCACCGCGCTGACCTGCTCAGCTCGCTCGGCTGGGCTCAGTTTGGGGAAGTGTACTTTCAGCCCTTCTTCTACAATTTGGAGTATGGATAAACGTGGGCTCAAACTGCCAAACGGATCTTGAAAGACGATCTGAATAGATTTTCTCAAAGAGCGAAGTTCTTTCTGAGATTGATCGTGAATGGCATCACCGTTGAAGAAAATCTGCCCTTCACTTTTAATGAGACGAAGCAGCGCTAGTCCAAGCGTAGTTTTTCCCGAGCCTGATTCCCCAACAACGCCTAACGTTCTGCCAGCTCGTAGGGACAGGCTGATATCGTCGCACGCCTCTACATAGTGTTTTACACGCCCAAACAGCCCACCCTTTATCGGAAAACGCACACGTATATTGTTAGCTTTAAGGACCTCTGGTTGCTGTGCTGAGTGTCGTATAGGCAGAGCTGCCGGTTCTGCGGCTAATAAATGTTGGGTATAGCTGTGTTGCGGGTTCTTGAATATCTCAGGTGCGTTGCCTGATTCCACAACCTGGCCGTTGGTCATGACATGTATCTGATCAGCCATTTTGCGCACGATACCTAAATCATGAGTGATCAGCAGTAAAGCCATTCCTAATTGTTCTTGCAGCTGAGTTAGTAGTTCTAGAATTTGTGCCTGTATCGTTACATCAAGCGCTGTAGTGGGCTCGTCAGCGATAAGTAAGTCAGGCTCATTCGCTAGTGCCATGGCGATCATTACGCGTTGCCTTTGTCCACCTGATAACTCATGTGGGTATGCTTTTAAACGTGACTGTGCATCTCGAATACCGACTAATTCTAATAGTTCGAGCACGCGTGTTCGTGATGCAGCTCCATCGAGACCCTTGTGCAATTTTAAAGATTCACCAATTTGCCGCTCAATGGAATGCAACGGATTTAACGATGTCATGGGCTCTTGGAAAATCATACTGATCTGATTGCCGCGCACCGTTTGCATGACGGTTGGACCAGCACCAATTAACTCCTGACCTTGATAAACAATGCTGCCACTCGGATGATGGGCAAACGGGTAGGGCAATAATTGCATCACGGACAATGCAGTGACCGATTTGCCAGAGCCGCTCTCGCCCACTAAGGCAACGGTTTGGCCTTTGTCGATCGACACATTGACGTTGCTCACCGCAGGCTCAGAGCCGTCGCCGAAAGCGATGCTTAGGTCTTTTATGCTGAGTAGCGGTTCACTCATCGGATGCATTTCCAGCAAACGTTTTTCTGGGGTCAAGTGCGTCTCGAACACCTTCGCCAACAAAGACTAATAGACTCAACATAAACGCTAGAATTAAGAATGCGGAAAGTCCGAGCCAAGGCGCGTGAAGATTATCTCTTCCCTGCTTAAGCATCTCGCCCAAGGAAGCAGAGCCTGGTGGAAGTCCAAGGCCAAGAAAATCTAAACCGGTTAGCGTTGTTACTGAACCGCTTAAAATAAACGGTAAAAAAGTAACGGTTGCAACCATTGCGTTAGGCAGTGTGTGGCGAATCATGATGGTGAGATTGCCAACCCCTAGTGCTTTTGCTGCACGGATATATTCAAAGTTTCTGGCGCGTAAAAATTCAGCCCTGACGACTCCCACTAAGGAGGTCCAGCTAAACAGTGTCATCAATACCAGTAGAGAAACAAAACCGGGTTGTATGATGCTGGCCATGATGATTAGCAAATAGAGGACGGGGAGTCCTTGCCAAATTTCTATAAAACGTTGCGCCAGCAAATCGAGAAGACCACCGAAGTACCCTTGCACAGCACCAGCAGATACGCCTATAAGCGTGCTGAATATTGTCAGTAGCAAGCCAAAGCTTACCGATATTCTAAAGCCATATATCAAGCGGGCAAATACGTCGCGCCCTTGGTCATCAGTGCCGAGCCAATGTCTGCTGCTGGGGGCACTAGGTGGACTACTCTGCAAGTCAAAATCGATAGTGTCATAAGAGAAAGGCACGATTGGCCAATAGAGAGAGCCTTTCTCGTTAATGAGATCTGTCAGGTAGGGATCGGTGTAGTCGGCAGTAAAGCCAAGGTCGCCACCAAAGGTAGATTCAGAATACGTTTTGAAGACCGGGAAGTACCATTGCTCGTCGTATTTAACAGCGAGTGGTTGATCGTTGGCAATAAACTCGGCACCCAGAGAGAAACCGTAGACAACGATGAAAATCCAGAATGCCCAATACCCACGACGGTTTCGTTTAAAGCTAGCAAGCCGTCGTTGATTAATCTGACTTAGCGGCATGTGCTTGCCTCGTCTTCGTGTGTCGTATTTGCCATGGCTAGCACTAGAAGTTCCGGCTGTCGAAATCGATTCGTGGATCGATCAAGTGATACATGACATCGCCCACCAATTGGAGAATCAAACCAAGCAGTGTAAAAAAGTAGAGTGTGGCAAAAACGACGGGGTAATCCCGGTTAATAGTGGCTTCCCATCCCAGTAGCCCAAGCCCATCCAATGAGAAAATAACCTCAATCAGTATGGAGCCTGTAAACAAGATAGAGACGAATGCACTAGGGAACCCTGCAATAACAATGAGCATGGCGTTGCGGAACACATGTGAGTACAACACCTGGCGTTCGTTTAGGCCTTTGGCTCGTGCTGTTTGAACATACTGCATGCCTATTTGATCTAAGAACGAATTCTTGGTCAGCATGGTTAGGCTTGCAAATCCACTGATCACCATGGCAGTAACCGGTAAGGTTATGTGCCAGAAGTAGTCGGCAATTCGTGCAGGCCAATCAAGTTGGTCCCAGTTAGGGGAGGTCAGTCCGCGTAATGGAAAGAAATCAAAATATCGACCACCCGCAAATATAATGATCAGTAAGATAGCAAACAGAAAACCTGGAATGGCGTAACCAATAACAATGGCGCTACTGCTCCAGACATCAAATGAGGAGCCATCCTTAACAGCCTTTTTAATGCCTAAGGGTATAGAAATAAGATAAACAAATAGCGTGGTCCAAAGGCCTAAGCTAATCGACACTGGCATTTTATCCAATATCAAATTGAACACGGTTTCATCGCGAAAGTAACTACTGCCAAAATCGAAACGGGCATAGTCCCACAGCATATTGAAAAAGCGGACATGAACGGGTTTGTCAAAGCCGAACTGTTTCTCGATCTCTTCAATGATGGCAGGGTCGAGTCCCTGGGCCCCACGATATTTAGAGGTGCTCCCTGATTGCTGCCCTGAATCTGCAAGATCACCTGCTTGTCCGGCAAAAGCTGCGGTTGCGTTTGTCGCATTGCCTTGCATCTCGGCGAGTACTTTCTCTACCGGGCCGCCTGGAGCAAATTGAATTACGGCAAAGTTAATAATCATGATGCCCACCAACGTGGGTACGATTAATAACAAACGTTTGACAATATACGCCAGCATCAGTGGGCTATGGTTGTGAGTGACGTGCGTTGAATTGGGGATGTAAAAAAGGCCTGATGATTACAGGCCTTTCCCATGGGGAGTGAATGTTTCACAAGAATGACTATCGAGCCAAATCCAATTGACTATCCAGCTCGGCATCTAACCACCAGCCGGTAGGAAAGCCTGAGCCGATATATTTTGGTTGTACATCAGGTTTTCCAAATCGATTCCAATGTGCAAATCTATGGTTTCCGTTATAGAACTGAGGTACCACGTAGTAATTCCATAGCAGTACTCTATCTAAAGCACGGTTAATGACTTGCAGTTGCTCTAACGACTCTGCGGCAACAATTTGTTCGATAAGTTCATCGGCTACGGTGTTTTTTATACCGGCCATATTGCCAGAGCCTCTTTCGTCTGCAGCTGCAGATCCGTAGTAGGAGCGAAGCTCAGGTCCTGGCGGTGGGAAGAAATTTAGTCTTGCGCTGATCATGTCAAAATCAGAGTCATCGACACGCACCTGATACTGAGCGCTATCGACAAGACGGACTGCCGTGTTAATGCCTGCTTTTTTAAGGTTTTGCAAAAACGGTGCAGCAACACGTTGGTTGCCCGGTTGCACTATCAGCAATTCGATACTGAGTTGTTGTCCATTTTTAGTCAGCTTGCCACCGTCCAGTTCCCAACCGGATGCATTAAACAAGCTTAAGGCTTCTCTGAGTTGTTTACGGTTGCGTCCACTGCCATCACTAACAGGTAGTTGGAATGCTTCAGTGAAAATCTCAGCAGGTAGTTGGTCGCGGTAGGGTTCAAGTACAGCAATTTCTGCGGCACTAGGTTTGCCTGATGCTCCGTATTCTGAGTTCGGGAAGTAGCTGTTTATGCGATCGTATTGGTTATACAGAATGGTTCTTTTGATCGTTTCAAAATCGTATAGCAGGTTGATCGCTTTGCGGACGTTGTAATCATCGAAGGGGGCCCTGCGCAAGTTAAGAAAGTATCCTTGTATCGCTTGCGGTGAATTGTCTGGAGGTGTGTCCAGAATAATGTCGCCGTTGTCGACTTCATCAATGGTGTAGCCAGTAGCCCAACGCTTGGAACTGTTCTCTGCTCTAAAATCGATATCGCCCGCTTTAAAAGCTTCTAACATGACTTCTAAATCGCGGTAGTAATCGTAGCGAATTGTTTCAAACGTGTTCAACCCTTTGTTTGCAACAAGATCATCTCCCCAGTAATCATCAACACGTTTGTAGGTAATTGAACGACCGGCATCAATGTTTGAAATAGCGTACGCGCTGCTTGCAGGTTGTGGTGTCAGATACGTTTTAGTGATGTCTTTGTCTTTCCAATAGTCGACAGACAACGGTGATAGGCCTGCCACCTTCATCAGCGGCTTCATGGTGTTACTGGTGGTGAAAGTGAATTTGACTTGATGAGTGTCAATGACTTCCACGCCATCCACTTCTTCATAAAACGATTTTAAAAATGGTTTGCCGTGCTCTCTAATGGTTTGAAAAGAGAATGCAATGTCAGCTGCGGTAATCGGGGTGCCATTGTCAAAGCGTGCCTCGGGACGCATGTTGAATATGATCCACGATTTATCCGACGGGTATTCAACCGATTCAGCTAGAAGCCCATACGCTGACGATAATTCGTCGGCCGAGCCTATCATCAGCGAGTCTCCTGTCAGCCCAATGCTGCGCGGGATCTCACCTTTGAGAATATAAGTGTTCAGGCTGTCGTAACTACCGAACGCGCCCAGAACAATTGAGCCACCTTTAGGCGCATCAGGGTTGACGTACGGCCAGTGAGTCATGCTCTCGTCGTACAAGGGCTCGCCGAACTCTGCCATGCTCCAGGTTTTGGTTATGTTGGTGTCGGAGTTTGCAGCGACCGTCGAGGTCAGCAACAGACCACCAAGCAGGCAGGCACCTAGACTGGCCAATGGAGCTAATTTACGCAAACCGACTGTTCCTTTTGTTGTCATGAATATACTCACCCGTGTCGACTCGATGGCGGAGTGCTCACCGAGTGTCATTGCTCTTTTGAGTTTAGCAGTCCGCCCTCCAACTCTCACTGGAACGGGCGATAAGTTACATGCCACAGCCGTGCCATTTTGCTCGGACCATAGGATTATGCGTTTTCTTGACGGCTACTCTCTTTAATTAGGTACGATCCGCACAGGCCAATCAGGTTCATTTTGGAACCTTTGTGTAATGTTGGTGACATAAATGCGGCGCGAGGATGTGTTTGGTAAAATTCCAAAGATCGCGACAATTGCTATAAGTTGATCAAAATTTTCCACTCGGAGTACTGCCGCTCGCATGTTTACTAATCGCAAACGCTTTTTGTCTGTCGCTATTGGGCTAGCGCTGTTCGCCAGTGCACACGTGAAAGCTGTCGAGCCGGATTCCCCGTGGGCTGATGTGGTTGCTGAAGCACGTGGCCAGAGTGTTTATTTCAACGCTTGGGGCGGCAGTGAGCGCATCAATAGCTACCTAGCTTGGGCCGCAGAGCATCTAAGCGATGAATACGGTGTCACCCTTGAGCATGTGAAAGTGGGCGACATTGCAGAAATTGTCGGCCAACTAGAGGCTGCAAAGCTCGTGGGTCGCAACGACAAAGGTAATGTCGACTTAATGTGGGTGAATGGTGAAAACTTTGCGGCTATGAAGCGCGAAGCGCTTACCTGGGGCTCGTTTGCAACTCATTTGCCTAATGCGCAGTTCGTGAAAGATTCCCCTTCAATAAAAGCTGATTTTTCAGTACCTGTTGATGGGCTGGAATCACCTTGGGGCGGCGCACAGCTCGTGTTTATCCATGACACTGCGACGGTTGAAGAGCCACCTCGTTCAGCACAGGCACTCCTAAATTTTGTAAAAGAGGGTGGCAGGTTCACCTATCCAGCACCACCGGCATTTCACGGCACAACATTCGTCAAGCAGCTGTTAATTGAGCTGGGCGCAGGTTCAGAAGCGGTTACTGATGCCTTGGCTAATGATGTGACTAATAGCGATTTTGAGGCGGTGACAGCGCCTTTATGGGCCTACCTAGATTCGCTTCACCCAATGCTTCGCGGCAATGGCAAAACGTGGCCTACCAGTGGTGAAATGACGCGACAGCTACTGGACGACGGTGAGATTGATATCGCCTTATCGTTTAATCCTAATGAGGCTACAGCTGCTGTGAGCGGTGGTCAATTGCCGGACACGGTTCGTACTTATGTATTCGACAACGGCACCATTGGTAATACCCACTTTGTGACCATTCCATGGAATGCCAATGCAAAGGCTGCGGCCATGGTAACGGCCAACTTCTTTATTTCGGCTGAAGCACAAGCTCGCAAGGCAGATCCAGAATTTTGGGGTGAGCCAACGGTGTTGGATGTATCGACACTCGAGCCCACGGATCAAGCGCTTTTTGCAGGCATTGATTTAGGTATTTGGGCCTTGCCTATCGGTGAAGGTTCGGTGTTGCCTGAGCCACATGCATCTTGGGCAAACGCCCTGGAAACTGCGTGGCTTGAACGTTACAGCCAATAAAATTATTGTGAGTGCCTCCGGTTGTTTGCCTGATTGGCTGTGGCAAACCTCCGGCCAGAGTGTCGCTCTGTAATGCGTCCGCTTCTATATTGTCTGGCAGCGTTTGTGGCCATTTTGTTTTTGCTGCCTATTGCCTTGGGCACAGCAGGTACGGTGCTGCCAGCTTTTGGGCTGGTAGACTCTCTTGCCTCTGACGACGGTTTTGCAACGGTCGTCGGCGATCCGAGATTCGCTTCTGCGGTTGTATTGAGCCTTCGCACAGGTGTTATCGCCACTGTTCTCGTTTTGGCGGTAACGCTACTGACGCTAGTCTGCGTTCACGACACAAAACTATGGCGACTGCTTAGCGCCTCGCTACCTCCCGTACTTGCGGTACCTCATGCGGCCATCGCTGTTGGGCTGCTATTTTTGATTTCGCCAAGCGGGGCCATTGTGCGTTTAATATCCCCGGAATTGACGGGGTGGGAGCGTCCGCCTACGGATTGGGTGGTGCCTGATGCAGGTGGTTGGGCTCTAGTGATAGGCCTAGTCGTTAAAGAGACACCTTTCTTGTTGTTGGCCGCCGCCGCGCAGCTCTCTGCTTTGAATGTGGAGGCTTCTCTGCGTATTGGCAGAACGTTGGGGTATTCGCCGGCGCGTTGTTGGAGTCGGCTTATCTTGCCCAGACTCTATTCAAGGATTCGTTTAACCCTGCTCATTATCCTTGCGTTTAATTTAACGGTTGTGGATATGGCTCTGTTGTTAGGGCCGAGTAGTCCTCCCACATTGTCTGTGATGCTCATGAGTTTGGTGAATGATCCGGACTCGAGAGGAGCCGCGTCAGCTGGGGCTTTGCTGCTTGCTTTGTTGGTCGCTGGTTGTTTTCTCTTTATGTGGGGCTTGGAGCGTTATGTCGGTAAGGTGGCCACGGCTAGACGGCGCAGTGGTGCCCGTGGTCGTGGTTTTGGTGTGTTTCGATTTGCGGGCAAAGGGGTTGTTGTGAGTTTGCTCTTTGCGTGTATCGGCTCGCTAGTCTTGTTGCTTATGTGGAGCTTCACCAGGCGCTGGCGATTTCCCGATGCACTACCGAGTGAGTGGACGTTGCAAAATTGGACGACTCGCGGAGATATCTTGTTGCAGCCCGCGTGGACGACGATCAGCATTGCAATCACTGTCACGTTGGCATCGATACTCACGGCCATCACTTGGTTAGAGCTGGAACGGCATCGGATAGCACCAAAGATCGATGGCATTTGGTTTTTACCGCTGTTGATCCCTCAAGTGAGTTTATTGTTTGGTTGGCAGGCTGTGGCATTGTGGTCTGGCATTGACGGGCACTGGGGTACCGTGGTTTACACGCATTGGTTATATACTTTGCCATACGTTGTGCTGATATTAGCTGTTGCATGGCGTGAGCTTGACCCCGCGTGGGGGCACGCGGCTCACACATTAGGCGCGGGTTATTGGACGGTGCTTTGGAAGATTCGTTTACCGATGCTGCGCCGCCCTATGTGTCAGGCGGCAGCTGTCGCTATTGCCGTCAGTGTTGCCCAATATTTACCTACACTGCTACTTGGGGCAGGGCGGCATCAAACGTTAGCAACCGAATTGGTCACAAGCTTTGGTGGTGTTGATCGACGAGTCATTGCGGCGCTGGCTGTGCTGCAAAGTTTGCTGCCGTTACTAGCGTTTGTATTGGCATTAATTTACCCTCGATGGCGGCAAAACCGATTGCAAAGAGATCGTTCCCCAAAACAAACAAGAGCGATTGCTTAAGCATGCATCCTTTGCGCGTCGACAATTTGAGTCTGCATCTACCTTCAGGCCAATGCTTGGTCCAAGACCTATCATTTTCGATAGAACCAGGCTCTGTTTTGGCGTTAATGGGGCCCAGTGGTAGTGGCAAATCCAGTATTTTAAGTTGGTTAACAGGCACTGCCGATAGCCGAATTACCACTCACGGTAATGTCTGGCTAGGCGATAAAAAGCTCAATCATCTGCCAACTGAAAAGCGACGGTTGGGTTTGATGCTGCAACAGGACTACTTATTTCCTCACATGACGGTGGGCGATAACTTGCAATTTGGTTTGCGTGGCGGGACTCGTCAAACACGTCGTGAGCGCGTCAGTCAAAGTCTGGTTGATGCAGGCTTAGGTGGAATGGAAGATCGTGATCCTGCAACGTTGTCCGGTGGGCAGCGAGCGCGAGTCAGTCTTGTTCGCACACTTTTGTCTGATCCGTGCGCATTATTACTCGATGAGCCTTTTTCAGGATTGGACACAGCACTTAGAGAGCAGATTCGGCGTTTCACATGGGATGCGGCGGCACAACTTCCGGTACTACTCGTGACGCATGATGTAGCGGACATTCCTGAAGGTGCCAAAGTGTTGACCATTAGCGATTGCACCCATAGCGTCGAGCCATTGAATATACAAACGGTATAGCCACCACTATGTTGGATAAACACATCGTGCCGTTACTCAAAGCACCCTTGAAGCGGGTCGCTGTCAGTTTGCATCGGCGTGGAGTCAAGCCTGACACTGTCACGGTTGTTGGATTTGTACTGGGTGTTGCTTGTGTACCGGCTGTGGCCTTGGGATACCCACTAATAGGGCTAGCCTGTCTTTTGCTCAATCGTCTTGCGGATGGCGTTGATGGTGAGCTTGCGCGGTTAAGTTCTCCGAGTGATGCAGGTGGTTTTCTGGATATAACGTTAGATTTTATATTCTATGCATTATTCCCCTTAGGCTTCGCACTGGCAGACCCTGAACAAAACGCACTCGCAGCAGCTGTTTTAATTGCCAGTTTTGTGGGTACCGGAGCCAGTTTCCTCGCGTTTGCAACGCTTGCAGACAAACATTCGGTAGTCAGCCCTGATTTTGAGTACAAAAGCTTGTATTACCTCAATGGCTTAGCCGAAGGGACGGAAACTATCGTCTGCTTCGCGCTCATGTGTCTCTTCGCGTCGTATTTTGCAATTTTTGCGTGGGTGTTTTCGATTTTGTGCCTTATTACGACCGCCAATCGCGTCATTTTCGGTTACCGCACGCTTAGATAGCTGGACGTAACGCCAAAAATTAACTATGAATATGGTGTGATAAAACAAAAGTTCGGAAATCCCGAATTTTTTTCTAATTTCCGAAGGTCGGTTGAATAGTCAATGAGTCGATTGCATATCTACATCTGGTGTACCTGCGCGATGGCTTTCGGGCTAGTCGGCTGCGGGAATTCTGGAACCGATTCACCCGCTGAAGAAGCACAACTGCCATTAGATGACGATAGCGGAAGCGATGCTTCTCAGCCGCCAAACATTGCTCAGCCGATTGATGATGTCCCCGATACCTTGGGGCCTGAAGGGGACAGCAGTGTCACTGTTAGTGAAGAGCAATATCCTCTCAATTCCGCGCTAGGAGACATTTGGGGCGTTGAAGGTGATCATTACAGCATCGATTTTACGATTACAAATGGCAAGTTTCTACTAACGCCGACCATCATTGATGGCGTGACGCACAGCCTGTTGGTACCGGTTGAGGCTTCGGCTATCGTCTACGGTGAGTTGTATAGCCCAGGCGATTCATTTGCATTTGCTACGTACAGTTATTCGCCGTTTGGTTCAGGGGGTGGCGTATTGGCTGGAAATTCGTATTTTGACCAAGCAACAGTGGGCATCGATTTGAATAGTAGTGGAGATGTCGAGGCTAACGAGATATTCAATGTCATAGGTGGCACGTTTGAATTCGGCGGCGAGCTGCCCGATATCGAACTATCGTTTAGCTTAATGCTTGAAAACGGTATGAGTGCCGAGGGTCATTACACTGGCCTATTCGACTTCGCTGATAGAATTTAAACCCTACCTGATGATCAGGTAGGGTCCTTCAAAGAGTTACGTTTACCGCCAAGGTCTTTGGCGATCAACATGTAGATAGACGGGATAACAAACAGGGTAAATACAGTCCCTATTGCCATTCCACCGACTAGCACTAATCCAATTGAATTCCGAGCTTCAGCACCAGGTCCACTGACAAGTATGAGTGGGAAGTGTCCTGCTACCGTCGCAAATGTAGTCATCAGGATGGGTCTGAATCGAGTCGTAGACGCCGCTTTGATTGCAGCTAACTTATTCAATCCTTGTTGTTGCATTTGCTTTGCAAATTCAACCACCAAGATGCCGTTCTTTGCCACCAAGCCAATCAATGTTACTAAGCCCACTTGTGAGTAGATGTTGAGTGTGGTGGAAAATGAGTCAGTCCAGTACCGCATCTCCGGGTTCAGTATTCGCAAAAATGTGAATATCAGAGCACCGAACATGGCTAGTGGTACTGAACCTGCCAAGATAACAAACGGGTCTCGAAAGCTATTGAACTGCGCCGCCAGTGTCAGGTAAATAAGTACAACCGCTAAGGCGAATGCCGGTAAGAACTTATTGCCTTCCAGCTTTAACTGGCGAGACTCGCCTGTGTAATCCAAGGTATACCCAGACGGCAATACCTCAGCTGCAGCTTCTTCTAAGTAGGCCAGTGCATCGGAGAGTGGCACTGTGGAGACGCCACTGAGCATGACCGCGTTGAGCTGTTGAAATCGATTTAACGCGCGCGGCACTGTGCTGTGTTCAATTGAGGCTATTGATCCCAGTTGGATCATCGTGCCATCAGGGCCTGTTACATATAGGTCTTGTAGTTGATCGGGGTTTAGTCGCTCGCTTCGTAAGGCTTGTGGAATAACGCGATAGCTTCGCCCTTCGATATTAAAGCGATTTACAAAGCCTCCGCCCAGCAATGTGCCGACATCGGCACCGACTTGTTGCATGGTGAGTCCCATGTCGGCGACTCGGTCTCTATCAAACACGATTTCGGTTTGAGCTTTATCGATCTTGGTATCGATGATAGGCGGAAAAGCAAACTTGCCTGAACGAAGCGCTTTCAATTGTATTTGCTGAGCAAACTGCAGAATTTCTTCAGGCTCAGCGGTAGACGCTATGATGAATTCGACAGGAAATTGCCCGCCACCAGGTAGGGCTGCTGGCGTAATGGGAAACATGTTGAACCCAGCGATGTTACTCAGCTTTTGACCTATCTCTGGTTTGATATCAAATACTGAGCGTTCACGTTCGCTCCAGTCTTTTAGCACCATGCCAGCAAAGCCGGATGAAGGAAACGTCAGCTGGAAAGTAAAATCTGTTTCTTCAATGCTATTGAATGCATCGTCTGCTTGCGCGGCATAGCGGGAGGCCGCTTCAATGGTTGCGTTACCAGAGCCGTTTACAATGCCAAATATAATGCCTTGGTCTTCTGTAGGGGCGAGCTCTTTGGCTGACAAGATGAACAACGGGACGCACATTAAGGATATGCAGATCCAGACGATGTACACCGCTGGTCGCGCTTTGAGCGTGCCGTTGAGCAATTTTACGTATCTGCGTCGCACAGCATCAAAGGTGTTGTTAACTTTCTTTTGAAAACCGCGTTCAGAATCGCCTTCTCTGAGCAGCGCTGCAGACATCATGGGCGATAGAGTCAGGGCGACGATGCCTGAAATTGTCACAGCACCGGCAAGCGTGAAAGCAAACTCTTTGAACAAAGAGCCTGTTAGTCCACCTTGCAAACCAATGGGCAGATACACGGCGACCAAGGTTGCTGTCATGGCTATCACAGGACCTACGAGTTCTCTGGCGCCCAGTAGGGCAGCATCGACACGGGACTTGCCTTCGCTTATGTGGCGTTCAACATTTTCTACAACAACGATGGCATCGTCGACAACCAAACCCACTGATAAAACAATAGCCAGAAGCGTTAATAGATTTACGCTGAAGCCAAAGGTTTGCATCAGAAAGACAGCCCCAATCAATGAGATGGGTATTGCCATAATAGGCACGATGACCGATCGCAGTGATCCCATGAACAGGAAGATTACGAGCATGACGATGATCAAGGTTTCGACAAGTGTTGTAACTACTTCACTGATTGAGCTGGCTATGTACTCAGATGCATCGTAAGCAACTGCCGCTGTCATACCCGTAGGCAGCGTGCGTTTGATATCGTCTAGTTCTTCACGAACCCCTTTGATGACATCTAGAGTATTAGCGTTGGGTAGTGGCCATATACCCATAAAAATAGCTTTGTCGCCGCTATAACGAACTTCTACATCGGTTAAATCGGCTCCTAGCTCAACGATCGCGATGTCGCGTATTCGCGTGATTGCATCGCCATTGGATGCGATAACAAGCTCCTCAAATTCCTCTACGGTTGATAAGTCGGTATTGGCAGCAAGGTTGACTTCAATGAGTGCACCTTTGGTTTTGCCTAAAGCCGATAGATAGTTGTTGGCACCCAGAGCTTGCCTGACTTGGCCGGGTGTGACGTTGTGTGCGGCAAGCAAGGTTGGATCAAGCCAGATGCGCATGGCAAAGTTTCGCCCACCCAGTATCTCAGCACGTTGGACGCCATCACGAGCCGCTAGCCGGGGTTGCACTACGCGGGTTAGAAAATCTGTGATTTGATTGGGTTCAAGAATGTCTGAGGTAAAACTTAAATACGCAGAAGCCACCGTACTGTCGGCAGATTCGACATTAATAACCGGAATTTCAGCTTCAGGAGGTAAGTCCCCGCGCACCTGATTGACCTTTGAACTGATCTCGGACAAGGCTTTAATAGGGTCGTAATTGAGCTCCAAGCGAACATTGACCGTTGATAGTCCTTGAGCACTAGAAGACGATACGTATTCAACGCCGTCGGCCCCTGAAACAGCGCGTTCGAGTGGGGTTGTGATAAAGCCTCGAACCAACTCAGCGCTGGCACCAATGTAGGCTGTATTAATCGTGACAACTGCGTTGTCGTTTCTTGGGTATTGTCTGACGCTAAGACTGCTGACGGCTTGAATGCCTGCAATAACGATAAGCAGACTGACAACCACCGCAAGGACAGGACGTTTTACAAATATATCCGTGAAATGCATGGTGGTCTCAGGCGTTGTCTGGTTGCGGGTTCAGGCTAGGTTCTGAGCCGCCTTCTTTTATCAAAACGGTAGCACCGTTACGTAATTTAAAGACGCCGTCGTTTGCCAGGTTTTGACCTTCCTCAAGACCTTTGGTGACTTCAACAAAGTCGCCTCGCCGTTCGCCCAGCTGCACAAACTGTTGCCTGGCGCTGAGCTGATCGTTTTCATTGTTTTCAAGGACGAATACAGAATCGCCGAAAGTGGCAAAATTAACGGCCGATATAGGAATCATTAATACTTGTTTTGCTTCTGGCAATACCACTTCAACGCTTGCGAACATGCCCGGTAGTAGGCTGGGTGTTTCTGACCCATCGTCAGCATTGACGTTGAGAGTCGCTTGGGTTCGGATTGTGCGCGTTTGCGCATCAACTACTGTATTTATGGCGGTAATGCTGCCATCGAATACACGATCGGGGACCGCATTGCTTGTGACGCGAACCGTTAAGCCGTCCTTGATGTCGGCCAACGCTTTTTGTGGCAGCGAGAAGTTGACGCGCATAGGATCAAGTGCTTGCAATGAAACAATAGCGACGCCCTGGGAGAGGTCTTGGCCGATATTCACTAAACGCAATCCGAGTCTTCCATCGAACGGTGCGGTGATTTTCTTCTTAGCCAGGCTTGCCGTGATGTTGTCTAGCTGTGCCTGTGCAGCACTTGCTTGAGATTGTGCTGCGTCAAACTCTGCTCGAGAAACAACTCGACTCCGATACAGTCGCGATACGCGATCCAGATTGCTTTGCGCCAGGACTAAATCTGAATCAGCGGCGTTTAATTGTGTATCTTCGGTGCTGGTCTCTTGCTCCAACAGAAGGCTGCCAGTTGTTACTCGCTCGCCACCATCAAAATACAGGCGTGATACTCGGCCCGGTAAGTCGGCTGTAATGATCACCCCTTGTGCAGCTTCGAGCGTGCCGATGGAGCGTATGGTGACTTCCCACTCAGCGCGCTCTACGCTTGCAGCGGTTATTGCGGTGGGTGGTGGTCCACCTTTAGGCGCTGCAGCACCCATGTCTTTAAATTGCGTGATTTTAAAAAACGCCAGAACACCGAAAATGATGCCCACTCCAATTAAGGAGAGAAGTATTCGTTTGATCATAAGTAACAACGCAGTGAGTTAAGGCGCAACATTTGAAAAACTACAGACTAAAATGATAGTACGGCTGTATTCTTTTTTTCGCTAGAGACAGACGGTGATTACAGTGATCTGCTACGGACTAAATGCTGTTCCCAATGTGATGGTGGGAATCGTTATAAACACCTAAAAACTAGACGTTTTGCGAGTTCAGGGTGTCGTAGCCCGTAAAGCGGATCGCCGGATACATTAACGCTTATACGTAACCCAAGCCGACTCCGTATCAGCTTGGTTTTAGACAACACGAGGCACTTCAGCCCTTTTCTCGTTTGTTATTGCGTACATACAACAACTGATTGAGTCGTTCAAATGCCAGACAATGGATGCGCGGTAGTGGTGAAGCTTGATAGGCATAGTGAGCTTGCTTTTCACGGCGTCTGTTTGGCAGATGTCGTGGCGTTAAATCATGATGACAGGGTACGTCGTATTTTCCGCCTCTACCAGCGGCCGGAAGGATTTGTCGCTGAAAGAATCGATAGCCCAGACACTATCGATGTTCGATATTGGGGTGCAGAGTGTGTCGATAATTTGGCGGTTTATGAGTTTTTTGGAAACGAACCTTTGGCGAATTACCTTTACGGTGTTGTGAACTTATCAGTGCCAGGGCTGCAATTGGCTGCTCGTTAAGAAAACGCTTAACTTACAGGTAGATATCCTTGTAAAATAGGGGGCGCTTTGCTTAACCGTGGCTTCGAAGCTATCTATGCACACAGACAACGTGTCTGCTAATCCAGAATTTGTGACGACCAACGCCAAACGCGCTTTGCCGTTGTTGCCGTCATCGGCGCGCCTAGAAACAATACCGGCGTTGAAAGCGGTTATTCCAGCAAGAGCGGCTTTGGCAGGCTTTGCACAAGCATTAAAACAATCTCCAATTTCAGGCATCGCTCAAGATGCGTTCAGCGTGATTGAATCGGTGGGTGCGCTGCAAATGCAAGGTGAGGCGCTTGAGCTGACAACAGCCTTGCAGGGGTGTGAAGGTTGTTACGCCTCCGATAGCTTGGCTCGACATATTGCAACTCGCCAAATGAGCCATGAGAATTTGTCTGGTGAGCCTGTGGGAAGCACCTTGGCGTTGGATCTGGCAGCGGCCTTAGCAGGAAAGCCCACCTCCATTCGTCGTGGCGATGCAACCGATGTGTCATGCACGACGGCTGATGAAAATCGCTTAAATTTGTCTTCGCCAACCGGGGCAGAGCGCCTACAAGTGCTGTTGGATAACTGGCATGGTTTTGTTCAAAGTGATTCGGGTGATTTAGATCCATTACTCATGGCTGCAGCTGCAAACGGTCAATGGATGGCACTGAGACCGTTTAGTGAGCAAAACGTAGCAGTTGGGCAATTGCTGACATCGTTATTGTTGTGCGAAGAAGATTTACTGCCAGCTCCTGCGTTACCACTATCACTCTACTTCAGCCGGCGCTCTTCAAGGCATTGGCAATTTCTATATGAGGCGGTTGCTCATGGCGAGCATGGCACATGGTTACAGTTTTTTATGACAGCAGTGGCTGAGGCATCTATTGATGCAACGACGCAGCTCATGAAATGGGAGCAACTAAACGTTAAAATGCGAGACGTTATGAAAGAGTTGTTACCTAAGGAGCCAACGCCTGAATTACTGTCGGTTTGCTACAAACCCAGCTTTGGATTGGCAGAATTAGGTGAAAGTGGTTTAGCTCGTCGGCAAACTGCTACAGCATGGATGCAGCGGTTAGTGTCAGCTGGTGTGCTCTCAGAAGTGCGCTTAGGCAATCATAAACGCTACATTAACAACGCAGTGCTGAGTCTACTGGCAAGTTAGCCAATAGATTGGTTATACAGGTTTAGTGCCTGCGTATTACTTTTTGCGTCGTCTTATGCATTGGTCGTAAAAATCGTAAATGACCAAGCTAAGTACGAAGGCGACAATAACGATAAAAGGCAGGGCACCTTCAAAGCCTGCAAAACCTTCTGCAATACTCTTGGCCAAGCCAATAATAAATACCATGAGTAATGCGGTAGCTATTAGCCCGTTTATGATGTTGACTAGTCTTGAGTTCATGGTGGTTTTAAGCCTCGGGATTGTTTAGAGCATCGAGCAGCCAATGTGCTGTTCTCATGAGTCGCTCATCTCTGTCATAAGCACCGACAAGTTGAATGCCAAGAGGCATATTGTTGTCGCCGGTTAATAGCGGCATGGATAAGCATGGTAATCCACACAGTGTCCACACAACGCAACAAATAGAATCGCCAGTACCGTGACCATATCGTGGTGCGATATCAGGTGCTGAGGGAGTGAGTATTCCGTCGTAGTCATGGAAAAAGGTATCGAACCATTTCTCCGCTGCTTCAAGAATTTCCATAGCCTCTTCATATTCGCCAGGCGTACGGGCTTCGGCTCTCTCTAAGCCTTCGATAGCCGTGCTGCTGAGTTTTTCGCGATGCTGCTTCCATTCATTTTCAAGGCTTTGCAGTATCTCTACATCGTAGATAACCTGATGACAGGCTGGCAGCGCTGAAAATGATTGAGGTGCTGGAATTCTGTCTAATGTCGCCGATGTGTCTTTAGCGATGACATCGCAAAGTTCATTGATACCGGCATTAAGCGTGTCTGAGTAGCGATCTGCATAGGGCATGTCTATCCATACAAATGCAGGGTCGACAGGGGCTTTCGCATGATATCCATCAAGTAGCTTGGGACGTGGCGCAAGGTAGGTCTTTGTATCTGTTGCATCGTAGCCTGCCAACGCATCAACCAACGTGCATACGTCAGATAAATGATTTCCGAACACCCCAATTTGATCCAGTGTTGGAGATGTTTGAAGCACGCCACGTCTGGAAATTAGACCGCGAGAGGGTTTCAATCCATAGATGCCGTTGTAGGCAGCTGGACGAATAACAGAGCCGCCTGTTTGCGTACCCACGGCAAGTGGCACCTGGCCAGCGGCTACAGCCGCAGCGGATCCACTGCTAGAACCACCTGGGCTGAATTCTCCGTTAACGGCGTTGCGTGTTGCGCTTTGGTGCATCCATGCTAATTCTGTAGTAACGGTTTTGCCAAGAATGACAGCACCTGACTCACGAAGTTTTTCAGCCACAGCCGAGTTTGCTGAAGGTATGCGACCGCTGTAAATTTCGCTACCGCGTTCAGTAGGAAGTTCGGCGGTATCGATTACGTCTTTGAGTCCGACCGGTATGCCGTGCAATGAGCCAATCGCTTTACTGTGGCGCCGGCGTTCATCGGCAACACGTGCTTGTTGTAGTGCAACGTCGGCGTCGATGTGTTGCCAAGCGCCCAGATAGTTATCGGTCTCGCCAATGCGATCTAAACACCGTTGCGTTATTACTTCTGATGTCGTCGAACCGTTGGCGAGTTGTTCGACAACGGTTGCGACCTCGCTTGTTCCTAAAGGATTGTTAGTGCTCATGACTAAGGAATATAAACCCCAAATAGGACGTCAGGTAGCCACAGTGCAATGCCTGGGAACATGTACATCAAGAACATGGTGAATATGACGATACCCAAATACGGCATGATGCCTTTGAATATCATCATGAGCTCTATCTGGTCTTTGAGCACCCCTTTTAAGTAATAGGCACTCATGGCCATGGGCGGGGTTAAGAACGAAGTTTGCAAATTAAGTGCAACCAACATGGCGAAGAAATAGGGGTTAACGCCAAAGGTATCGAGCATAGGTAAAAAGATAGGCACAAAGATGATCAAAATTTCTGACCACTCAAGAGGCCAACCCAGCAAAAAGATTATGAGCTGTGCGAGTACCAAGAACTGCCATGGCTTGAGCTCCATGGCTAGTACCCAGTGCTCGATAATGTCGTGGCCACCTAAATACGAAAATACTGAAGCGAAAGTCCAAGAGCCGACGAACAACCAGCAAACCAT
This sequence comes from uncultured Granulosicoccus sp., assembly GCA_937991945.1. Lineage (GTDB taxonomy): Bacteria > Pseudomonadota > Gammaproteobacteria > Granulosicoccales > Granulosicoccaceae > Granulosicoccus. The sequence goes on along the minus strand of CALKLO010000043.1, from coordinate 4,542 downwards.
GGCTGTGGCTTTAGCTGTTAAGAAAACCGACTCTTTAACTTTTACCCATGACAACGAACGATATAAGGCTGCTAGCACCAAGCCACCCATCGCACCCATGGCGGCAGCTTCTGCAGGAGTAGCGAGACCACCTAGTATAGAGCCCAACACCAACATGATGAGTAAGGTGAGCGGTACAAATGAGGTTATTAGATTTAGCCAAATACGAGCGGTTGATGGCGCATGGCTCATATCAGGTTTTGGGGCAATTGCAGGATTCACCCAAACGCGAGCAATAACATAAACGATGTAAAAACTTGCGAGCATGAGGCCTGGTATAACTGCTGCTGCATATAGACGCAGTGGCGATAGTTCTGCGATGGCGGCGTAGACAATCAGCATAATAGAAGGTGGTATTAATATGCCTAGCGTGCCCCCAGCGCAGATGACGCCAGCCGCAAAGTCTTGTCGGTACTTAGCGTCTGCCATGGCTGGGTAGGCCAATAAACCCATTAGCGTCACAACCGCGCCAACGATGCCGCTAGCGGTTGAGAACACAGCGCAGGTGAGTAGAGCGGCGATGGCCATCGAACCGGGTAAGTTCCGAGCGGCCATGTTTAGTGATGTAAACAGGCGATTAACGATGTTGGCGCGTTCGACTACGTAGCCCATGAACAAAAACAAGGGGATGGCTACCAGTGTGTCGTTCTCCATAACGGAGTAGGTATTTTGATTAACTAGATAAAAAATCTGGTTATCGAAAATATCAGCGAAGACTTCGATATAGCCTTCGGTGTAGTACGCGTAATAACCGAATGCAATACCCATTGCCAGCAAGGTGAATGCAATCGGAAAACCGAGCAACACCAAGATGATAAACAAGGAGAGCATGAATATGGCGACTTCTGGATTCGTCATGGCGCTATTCGATTAGTTTTTAAATAAGGTGAGAAAGTGAGCACGTAAGTTGTCGCGTCAGCGTCAATTACGAATTCTTTTGAGCTACTGCACCTGCGTCTTGCGCAGGCTTTTGTGAAACGCCTTCTTGCATGAGCATGTCTTCAGTTTCATGAACATCTTGCACACGCTTAGTCCAAACGCCTGTGCGTATGGCTATCCAGCATCGCATAAGCTCGGCGATGCCTTGAATGATGAGCAAAGCGCCCGCCACAGGAATTAATGTTTTGAAAAAATAGACTTGTATGCGAGCCGGGCTGTTCCAGCTGACTTCCTTATACCGCCAAGAATCGGAAGCGATTTCAGCGCCGTACCAAAACAGTGCAAGCATGCCTGGGAAGAAAAACAACAAATACAATAAGAAATCGAGTGATGCCTGCACGCGAACCGGAAATAACCGATAAATAACGTCGGCTCGGACATGACCGTCCTGAGCTAGGGCGTACGGGCCTGCCATGAGGAATAGCGCACCATACATTTGCACCATCATGTCGAATGCCCAGACTGTTGGGCTGTTCAATACATAACGCACAAACACTTCATAGGTGACTGATAGCGTCAATATGAGTATGCACCAGCCGAAGGCTCGGCCGACCCAGACGCTCAATCCTTCGATTGCATGAATGGTCTTGTTCATGAGTTTACCTGTTCGCTACGCGGCATAGATATGACGCCCGATAGAGACTATAGAAACGACAACGGGAGTCGCAATGCGACCCCCGCTTGGATACACCAGTATACGGAAGCTTTTGCTTGAAGCCCTAACGTTTGAGCACGTTAAGCATCAGCGACCTGACAAAATGGTTTAACCGAAGTGGTGGTCATAAGCCAGTTTGTAGTCAGGCTGGTTAAGGTTGAGATAACCCATAACCTCTTCTGCGTAAATTCTTTGAGACTCGATGACCTTAGCAAAGAACTCATCACCACCGGACATGCGCTCAACGACGATGTCCCATGCTTTGAGTTGCTCTTGCATGACGGAATCAGGTGTACGGTAAACATTAACGCCTTGCTCATCACGCAACGTAGTGAGATCGCCTGCATAGCGCTTAGTGTTGTGCCAGTAGAAGTTTGAGTTTTCTGCTTCAGATGCATACTTGAGAATGGCTTGCAGCTCAGCTGGCAGTCTGTCGTACTTCTTTTTGTTGAAAGTGACTTCAAAGAATTCTTGCGACTGGTGGAAACTGGCAAGGTGATAGTGCTTTGAAACATCTTGCATTCCGAAGTCACGATCTGACGTTGGGTTGTTAAATTCAGCCGCATCGATAAGACCAGACTTCATAGCCGGTTGAATCTCTCCACCTGGGAGTTGGACGACAGACATGCCCATTTCTAGTAGAACGTCAGCCGCTAAGCCAACCGTACGATACTTAAGGCCCTTCATTTGGCTAGCGTCTTTGATTTCTTCTTTAAACCAACCCATTGGCTGAGCCGGCATTGGGCTGTTGAAGAAGCTAACAAGGTTGAGTCCTAGTGAGCCCATGAGTTCGTCGAACAACTCTTGACCGCCACCGTAGTAGACCCAGCCTAGTACTTCTTGGCTAGACCAGCCGTAGCAAGGGCCCGTTCCAAATAGCGAGGCTACTGGTGACTTTGAGTACCAGTAAGCAGGTACATAGTGAGCAGCGTCAAGGACACCGCGATGAACGGCGTCTTGCATCTGGCTTGTCTTAACCACCGAATCAACGGGGAGGAGGTCGATTTTGAGAGCATCGCCGGCCATTGCGTTAACGCGGTCAACGTAGGATTTTGCATTCTCGAGGAAAATACCACCGCCCCAAGCAGCCTGCATTTTCAGTGTAACTGGTGCTGCGCGTGCAATACCAGGTGCTGTGATTACGCCACCCGCGGTAGCTGCTGCAGCAACAGCTGAGCCTTTGAGAAATTTACGGCGAGTTGCCGGTTCTTTTGCTAGATCTTTCACGGGCAGGACCTCAGTGGTGGATTTTTCGGAAAATGGCTTATCAATGTACGTCACAAGTGATGTGTGCACAAGTCCATATTCTAAAATCTGCACTAGAAAGATCAGGCTATAAGGAATTCAATGCACAACTGCATTACACAAGGCGATCACGGGGTTCAGCCCCTGAAAAGAAGGCGTCAAGGTTATCTAACGCGCGAAAGCCCATGGCGTCACGAGTGTCATACGTTGCGCTGCCAATGTGCGGCAGGGTAAATATGTTCTGATGCTTGGCTAGCGCTGGGTTGCCGCAGGGTTCTGTGGCAAAGCAGTCTAGGCCTGCCGCGTATAGGTGGCCTGACTCTATGCTTTCAAGCAACGCTGTTTCGTCAACTAGGGCACCACGAGCGGTATTGACCAATATGGCGCCTTTGGGCAATTTGGCGAGGGTGTCTGTGTTGATGAGGCCCTTTGTGGCCTCTGTCGCTGGGCAGTGTAGCGATAGGTAGTCGCACTTGGGTAACAACGTGTCCAGAGATTCGTGGAAGACAGCGCCTTGTTCTTCCTGAGCGCTGAGTCGGCTTCGGTTGTGATAATGCACGACCATGTCAAAACCGCGAGCGCGCTTTGCCATCACTTGGCCTACCTTGCCCATACCAATAATGCCCAGTGTTTTTCCCGTAACTTGTTGGCCAACCATGAATGAGGGGCTCCAAGTCGTCCATTGCCCACTACGCACTAGTGTGTCCCCTTCGACCGCTTTTCGTGCGGCTCCGAGTAGGAGTAAGAATGCAATTTCTGCGGTGGCATCGGAGAGCACGTCAGGAGTATTGGTTACTACAATGCCGCGCTTTTCGAATGCCTTAAGATTGCAATGATCAACCCCTACCGAATGGTTGGCAATAATGCGCACTCGATCGTGAAGTTGGTTAACAACGTTTTCTGTGAATATTTCAGAATGGCAAGGAATGATGGCATCGACTTTTTGACTATGTTCGATGATGCTTTGAGCACTTGCAGGGTTATCAGCAGGGTCGAGAATAACGTCGTAATCTTTGCGAGCCCTAGCTAGCGTGTTATCAGACAGCGCGCGTGTAATCCACAGTACGGGTTTTGATGGCATAAGAAGGACACTAAAGAATACGGGTTCTTTTTAATAGTGCCACGTAGTTGGCGTTTTGACACGTAATGCGCAAAAAAGCCTGTAAATTACGGGTTTCTTGGGCTTGCCATGTAGAAAGCTCGAGCGTATATTCGAAGAGTAGTTTCTAAAAAGAGAAAGACGATGAATCCATTTCAAAAGGTGGGAATCATCGCATGTGGCACGATTTTTTGTGCGGGGGTAGTAACGTTAATAACGATGCAAGGTGTCCACATCTTGCTTGCGTTTTTAGGAGTTTATCTCTTTGCTGTTATCCAGATGTTGGGTATGCAGCGTACGGCTAGAGAGAACTTCGAACTCATGGAAGATCCTGGATTTCGCAGGCAACAACGCGAATCTAGGGCACATCGTTCACGTGCGAATGGTATCCGAAAGCTAGGGCAGTTTACTGTTCATTCCTAGGGGATCGGGCTTGCTGGTTTACCAGCAGGCCCTCTTAATTTGCTTGGTTAGTCGTTCCATTGCGGCTGGAAAATCCAGATTCTGCATGCTCGTCATTCATGGCTGAATGACCTTTCAACGATGATAACTCATCATCACTGAG
>CALKLO010000042.1 GCA_937991945.1 uncultured Granulosicoccus sp. | reverse complement strand
GTCACTTTCTCAATTTCATCGCTGATGCGATAAAACGGGAAACGCATGTCAGCATCGAGTGCTAAGCCTGGCAATACCCGACCCGCATTTTCTTCGCCGTAACACATGACTGTGAATTTATCGTCAACAGCCTGGTTACCGGTTTTTTGTAAATCTCGCCCTAAATAGCTATTGATAAACGACGATTTTCCGGCTGAAAACACACCAAGAATTGATACTAGGGGCCACCACGATATCTGCATGGCGTAGGATTCATCGGTGTTTATGAGCCCAGTCTTGTATCCTATGACGTCCAATTTGCGGAAACCGCTTATGGCGTCAATAAGGATCGGGTTTTCCCGTTCAAGGTGACTCTTGAGGCTGTCGAAACGTTTGACAATGGATTTGTCGGCTTGGACCATCAGGATTTAGGACTCTGGAAATTAAAAAAGGATTAGAGAGCTTATAGGCTCTGAATTAGCATTCAACCGCCAAATTCGTACCAAGGTGGCTCTATTTAACTCTGGTACGAAAGTATATCTGCACACAGGTCACACTCTGAATGTATTGTGTGTCTAATAACTGATTAGTTCGCATTCGCGCACCGGAGAGAGAAAATGTGGTTTTTGATCCTGCTTGTCCTCGCTGTAATCGCCTATTTAATTATAAAAGCCATGACGGGCAAATCCGCCTCGACTGACTCACCCCCAGCAGAGATTAGCGCTAGCACCGCTAACACTGAAAATCCTGCCACACCCTCTTCTGCAGCAAACGCTGTAGCCACGGACGCAGCTAACACCACCTCAACTGGCTCGGGTGCCGCCAAGGGCGTTGCAGCAGCGGTGCTAGCCAGTGCAGCGGCAGGAAGCTTGAGTGCAACTGACTTACCTGATTTATCCGTACAAAGCGATAACGTAGGCCAAGATGTTCGCGAGATGATCAAAATGCTTAATTTAGCAGCACCTGATGCCGGCCGCTTAGGCGTCACTAAAGAACTATTCGCAGCGCTACGTTCTGGCGACAATAGCGTTTCAGCATCGGATGACGAACTGGCATCTGTGGCCAGTAAGTTGAGAGAAATGCTCGTCTAACGATTATGTCAGGACTCATAGATTCTAGAAATATCCATTCCGTAAAGCGGGACCTACTTAGCGTGGGTCTCATTATCGCCCTCGTATGGGTGGTCTTCGCGTTAGACAGTTTTCTACCTTTAGAAACCTTTGGACTCGTACCTCGAACCCTGCATGGGCTAACTGGCATCATTGCGATGCCATTTCTACATGCCGACTTTAAACATTTGCTCGGTAATACAGCTCCACTAGCCGTCACCTTATTGCTATTGGCAGGGTCTCGAGCAAATAGCCTTGGCATTGTTGCCATCATCACCGTACTCAGTGGTGTGGGCTTGTGGCTGTTTGGTAGAACGGCTTTACATATTGGCGCAAGCGGCGTTGTTTTTGGGCTAATCGCTTTTCACATCTGTGCAGGCTTGTTTGAAAAACGCGTGCAGTCTGTGATTTTGTCAGTGATTGTTGGCGTTTTGTATGCATCAACTATCCTGCAGGGCATCGTGCCTTTTCAACGTGGCGTTTCGTGGGAAGGCCACTTAATCGGTGCGTTGGCTGGCGGCTTCGTCGCTTTACTTGTTTCACGCACACTTAAACAACCAGAAAACAGTAAGACACCCTAGAGAACACATGAACACAGCTTCCTCATCTCTGCATTTCACGGGCAACTTCACGCAACAAGAAGCAATCCCCGAAGATGCCATTAACGCTGCTATCGCGGTTATGCAAGGTGGGCGACTGCATCGCTACAACGTTGCCAGCGCTGAGGAAATTTCAGAAACCGCAGCGTTAGAAATAGAGTTTGCACGCTACCAAGACCAACGTTATTGCCTAGCCTGCGCCTCTGGTGGTTATGCCATACAACTTGCGTTGCGTGCCTGGGGTATTCGTAATGATGAACCCGTATTAACCAATGGTTTCACCTTGTCCCCCGTACCCGGCGCTATCCAAGCTGTCGGTGGCAAACCCGTATTAGTTGAAACCACTAGCGACTTAGTTATTGATCTGGAGCACCTAGAAAACCTGATAAAAACATCGGGAGCTAAGCTGCTGTTGCTATCTCATATGCGCGGACATCTAGTCGATATGGATGCACTGTGTGCGTTATTAGAAACGCACGGTGTAGACATGATAGAAGACTGTGCTCACACTATGGGTGCCACATTCAACGACGTTAAAAGCGGCTGTCATGGCATCATGGCCTGCTTTAGTAGCCAAACATACAAACACATTAACTCAGGCGAAGGCGGCCTTCTCACGTCTAATAATGACGAAATGATGGCTAGAGCTATCGTGCTGTCCGGCTCTTACATGTTGTTTGAAAGGCACGAAGCAGCACCACCCGCTGAAGCCTTCTCTGCATTGAAACTTGCCACGCCAAATTGCAGTGGTCGTATGGATAACTTAAGAGCTGCGATCTTACGGCCGCAGCTACGTAAACTCGATGAAAATGGAACACGCTGGAACGATCGCTATGATGCGTTTGCAGGTGCTTTGAAAGAAAACAGCAACACCATCGAATTGCCTGAAAGACACGCAGCAGCTTATGAAGTACCCAGTTCTATCCAATTTAGAATTCCACACTTTGATGACGCTCAGAATCAATTGTTTCTTGATGAATGTGCAAAGCGTGGTGTTGATATAAAGTGGTTTGGTGCTGAAGAACCCAAAGCCTATACGAGTCGGTATGACAGCTGGAAGTACTTAGAACCCTCTTCACTACCGCGTACAGATGAACTTCTTACGCGTCTCTATGACTGCCGTCTTCCTTTAACGTTTAGTGTCGATGACTGTGCACTTATTGGGCGCATTGTTGTCGATGTTGTTCAAACGCTAAGCGCCGATTAACTAGCGCGTACGCCCTGCCAAATTTTAACCGTAAGAGGGTCACCAACTAGGGACTCTGTAGCACCAACGGTAAGCCCTGCTTGCTCCAGGGCTTGTACTATTTCTCGATCACTAAAACCCAGGCGCTGATGCTTATGCTCGGTACGTAAGTGCTCTTCGCCGTGTGCTGCAAAATCTACAATAATTAAACGACCACTCTTCTTGAGGGTGCGAGCTGCCTCCTTCAACACAGCTGCCGGTTCCAAGCTGTAGTGTAGAACCAAGTGCAACGTCGCTAAATCTATGGATTCGTCGTCGAGCGGCATGTTGTACATATCACCTTTACGAATCCGCACATGTCGGTACTGTTCGTTCTCTAGTTGCGTTCGTGCAATTGCCAGCATTTCACTGCTTAAATCAAGCCCAATACCTTTGTCGATTTGGCCTGCAAATAACTCGAGCATTCGCCCCGTTCCCGTACCGATATCCAAATACGTCTCGATGCGTTCCGGACCCACTAACTCAAGTAATCGAGTTTCTACATCTGCCTCAGGAACATGCAACGCACGTATTTTGTTCCAATGAGAGGCGTTAACTTGGAAGTAATTTTCAGCCAATTCAGCTCGCTTTTGACGAATCATGTCTAACCGCGCTAAATCTCGATTTAACTCCGTATCGTTACTTGGAAGTAAATCGACGAGGGTTCTAGCTAAGTGTGCAGACTCATGCCCATCAGCTATGCGATAAAACACTAGGGAGCCCTCGCGTATGCGCGTGAGTAAACCCGCTTCAACCAGTAACTTTAAGTGACGAGAGACGCGTGGTTGGCTCTGGGACAATATCTGAGTCAGTTCAGAAACGCTTAGCTCACCATGCGCGCACAGCGCAAGTAACCGGAGCCTAGTGGGCTCTCCTGCTGCACGCAAACCTGATAGCAAAACTTCCATTAAATATAAAGATATGTGTATACGAAAATTGAGTATGCACTAATGAGCCCAGCATCGCGATTGAAAAATGCCGTAGGGTTCAGGTATCTGTTAACGGATGTACCGGAGGGCTGCAGGCACGGTATATAGCAACGCTGCGCCAATAACCAGCACACTTTGCGTTAATGACAGCAATGGGGTTCCACGAAAAGCCATATGGACGCTATCGAGCAATGCTAGGACAAGTACGACAGCTGCGGGAAAATACAGGCTCAACAGCGCACCCGATTTCTGTTGTTCAGGCAGGGCAGCTTGAACAACCGGAAGGTCAATAGGCACAATTTCTGGCTCTTCAACGTCGTCTGCTTCTTCTACAGGCTTTTTGGCATCCACCAACATTCGGGCAACTCTAAGCGTGCCCAGATCTGGAAACGTCTTGCTACTTAAGCTTTGCAGTGTGCTGGTTGGCCAAATTTTAAAAAACTGTACCTGATCAGCCTCAGTAACGCCCCTAATATCTACCCTGATGAGGAACCCCTGAATAGCGTTGCCCGCCAGCTTTGATGCATACTTTCGCATCTGCATGGAGTGTTCTTTTAGGGTATCGTCATCGACAGCATCGACCACTTCGATGAGTGCTAGTGGTTGCGCTGTTTCAGGGTCTACGATTATAAAAGTGGGTATGTCATAAGGACCTGTGGACGCCAAACTATCAACGTTGAGCAAGTCGGTATTGAGTAAAATTGAGGCTCTGGGAAACTTTGATTGCAACAAGAAGTTGTATATGAGGTCTTCCAAGAGTTTTTTACCAAATAATAAAGCGCACTATTGGCCTTTAGAATACTAAGCAGGAGGCTATACGTCAATATACTGTCATTTATTGCGCGTTGTTTTTATGGCCCTACTTCTCATCCTCAGAATTCTGTAGCTCTACTTCAGCCTTCCTTATTTTCACCGATACGTTCATCGATAACCCAAACACGTGGTTTTTGCCCTGATTAGGCCTTGTAACGTAAAGAACTTAAAACAAACGGGACTAAACCGCCGTTGTAGCCTAATCATCTAGGATAATTATCATTTTTCACACCCTACGATTTCATGGAGACCCCAAAATCATGTGGAAAGCCCTATTTCTATTCGTTGTCATCGGCGTACTCAGTTGGCTCGGCTACTCGCAATACCAAGAGACCATTTCTGGAAAAACCGCCACGGATGCCTCAAGCACCGCCGCCGATAAGCTGGAAGGGTCTGCAGATGTGGTCAGCGACGTCTCTGAAGCCGCTGTAGACGGCGCTGAGAACACACTCGAGTCAGTCAAAGACGTGATCAAAAACGCCGCTGATACGGCAACTGTCGCGGTCTCTGGCGCAATGGAAACGGCTTCCACGGTGGCATCAAGCGCGTTTGAAAGCGCATCAGAAATGGCATCTGGCGCTGTGGACAGCGTTAAGAGCGCCGTATCGGGTTCTGAAGAAGGTGCGGCAGATGCTGTAGAAGGTGCAACCGATGCGGTATCTGACGCTGTAGAAGGTGCAACCGATGCGGTATCTGACGCTGTAGAAGGTGCAACCGATGCGGTATCTGACACTGTGGACGGTGCAACCGATGCGGCATCTGACGCTGTGGACGGTGCAACCGATGCGGTATCTGACGCTGTGGACGGTGCAACCGATGCAGTATCTGACGCTGTGGACGGTGCTACTGATGCAGTATCTGACGCTGTGGACGGTGCTACTGATGCAGTATCTGGCGCTGTAGACGGCGCAACCGATGCAGTATCTGACGCTGTGGACGGTGCAGCTGATGGGGCATCTGAAGCTGTGGATGGTGCAGCTGACGTCGAGACGACTGACGCCAGCGAAAACGCTGAGGGATCAAGCGCAGAACCACTGAGTCTGTCTGGCATTAGTCGTGGTATCGGAAGCGCTATAGGCACGACCACGAGCTTGCTTTCTGGCGTTAAGGACGAAGCTAGCGCTAAGCTTGCCCAACCTAAACTAGAAGCTGTCAGCAGTCGGCTCAGCGATGTAGCAGCACAATTTCCTTCAGTACCTGATGTCGCGAAAGGCCCTATCGCTAAAATGATTGCCAGTGGACTGGAACGTATCCAACCGCTCGCTGACAAAGCCTTCGCTGCTGATGGTGTTAGCGATATTCTCCAACCGACTATCGATTCGGTTACCGGCACTCTGTCAGGTATGGGTCAGTAAGACTCAAGGCCTAAAGCGTGTTTCGCAATTCCGAGTAATCGACTTGGACGTGGGCTGTGAAAGCAGCCCGCGAGGCAATCAAGTCGTAGTAGCGTTTCAAATTTGGCAACGGCTGACGCTCAATGGCGATGTCATAGTAGCGATACAAACAATGGCCGAACTGAACATCTGCCAATGTAAATTCCTCGCCTGCCAAATACTCGCAACGTTCAAGCTGTTTGTCAGCGATCACCAATACTTTAGTAAGCTCAGCCACCGCACAATCAATGGCAGTTTGATCTCGACGGCTTTCAGGGGTCCTCACAACCCGCCAAAATATGGGGGATGTGAAATTAGCAGCAACATTGATTTTCGACCATTCCGCCCATTGGTCGACGCGTGCCCTATCAGCAGGCTTTGAGGGCCAGAATGTTTGTTCCGCGTACTGACTCGCCAAGTAGCGCAAGATAGCGCCCGACTCCCAAATCGGTTCCGCAATGCCGTCCTGCAAGGTGGGCACTGTTCCATTGGGGTTCACGGACAGATACGCAGGCGTCTCCACGACACCGTACGTAAAACCTGCATCAATTCGAGAATAATCAAGGCTCAGCTCATCCAGACACCACATGACAGCCTGAACGTTAGACGACGATTTTCGCCCCCAAACCTTGATCATTCTCTAGCCTCGCACATTAAATGTTGGCGTGACGACCCATCGCATTGTCAATCGCTAGCACGATGTCATCAATATCTTTTTCTGTGCAAATCAATGCAGGGCTTAAGCAAACTGTATTGTTCAATCCCGTAAGACTTCGATTAGTACGGCCGATAATGACGCCGTGTTCCATGCAATCTGCGGCGACAGCCATGAGCATTTTTTCGTCAACAGGCTCTTTGGTCTGGCGATCTTTAACCAGCTCAAAACCACAAAATAAGCCCTTACCGCGTACATCGCCGATGACTTTATATTTGTTCTGTAAACCGCGTAGTTTTTCCATTAGATAGTCACCCATTTTTCGGGTGTTCTCTAGAAGGTTTTCATCTTCGATGATACGCATGGTTTCTAATGCTGCTGCAGGTCCGGCGGCACAGCCACCGAATGTGCTGATATCACGGAAGTAGCTCATAGGGTCGTCACTTTTCTTGAACTGATTAAATACATCTTCAGTTGTGACGGTACAAGCGATAGCCGCATAACCACTAGCAACACCTTTTGCCATAGTGACGATGTCAGGCTTGATGCCGTAGTGCTGATAACCAAACCATTCACCGGTACGACCCAAACCACACACCACTTCATCTATGTGCAATAGGACTCCGTACTTTGTGCATATTTCCTGAACCGTTTCCCAGTATCCTTCAGGAGGTGTAATAACCCCTCCACCCGCAGTAATCGGTTCCAATACGATAGAACCCACCGTGTCTGGATCTTCACGCAAAATGACGTTTTCAATTTCCCGAGCAATCTTGACACCGTAGTCTGAATCGTCAGGGAACTGGCTGCGGTATTCGCAGCAATGCGGGACTTCGACAAAACCTGGCGTAAACGGACCGTACTGATCACGTCGCTCATTTTGGCCACAGGTCGATAACGCTGTAATCGTTGTACCGTGATAATCACGGTCTCGGTACAAAATTTTGTGCTTCTTGCCGTCATTTTGCATTGCCGCAATTTGACGAACAATTTTGTAGCCTTTCTCGTTAGCTTCAGAACCAGAGTTGGAGTAGTACACCCGACTCATGCCAGGCATCTTTGAAATGAGTCGTTCAGCGTACTTAATGCCAGGCACGTTGCCAGCTGACCCCGCGAAATAACACATTTCAACCAGTTGGTCGCGTACTGCATTAGCGATACTTTCGCGACCATAGCCTAAGTTTACTGTCCATACAGCACCGGAAACTGCGTCTAAATGCTCCTTACCATTTTGATCCCACACACGCATACCGTCGCCTTTGACGATAACCAGTGGATCTTTGTCTTCTAGGGGCTTATGCGGAGTTAGGTGATGCCATACGTGAGACCGATCCATTTCGATCAGGTCCGACATACTCACATTCTCGGTAGGTTTGTTCATAGCGTTTACTCCAACAGTTCAAGATATGCGACCGGCGTCCGGTATTTTGAGCACGACACACGCACATAGCCAAGCCTTAAACAAGGCGATTACAATAAGTCCAGACTATGGGGTAGTTCCACCAACAGCATACAGTGCCAGCAAATAAACGAAAGTGATACCAGAGAACCTTCCTTTACACCCAATAGAGCGCTGGGTTGGTAACGAACTCAACAGGCCTGAGTGTGTTATCGCCCATCAGTCAGGCCTACTGATCGTGCCCAACTGGTCGTTGAGTGGTGGAATCAGCATTATTTCGCCGTCAGGTGAGACGCATCACATTTTAAGTAAACACGACGAAACGTTGCGCCCAAACGGAATTGCTCTTGAGGAAAACGGCAATGTTTTGCTGGCTCATATGGGCGATACAAGTGGTGGAATTTACCGCCTTCACCCAGATGGACAGACAGAAAGTGTGGCCCTGACCGTTCAGGGAGCTCCCATGCCACCCACCAATTTCATTGTTAAAGACAGCACGGGGCGTCTTTGGATTACCGTCAGTACTCGAAAAACACCTCGCGCCTCAGATTACAGAGCTAGCGCGAACACAGGTTTTATTGCAATCGTAGAACCGGGTTCCTCAGATGCTCGCATTGTTGCTGACGGTTTGGGCTATACCAACGAATGCGTCATCGATGAGCACCGCGGTGAGCTGTGGGTTAACGAAACCTTTGGAAGGCGCCTTACCCGATTCTCACTCAATGGATTCGACTCTAACCGAGTCAGTCTTTCTAAACGGCAAACCGTCTGTGCTTTTGGACCTGCTACCTACCCCGATGGACTCGCTTTGGATTCGCAGGGGCATTGTTGGATAACCAGCATAGTGAGCAACCGCATTATTAGGGTTTCACCAAGCGGTCAACAAACGCTCATGTTTGAGGATGCTGATGAAGCGCACCTAGAATGGACTGAAGAGGCCTATGCAAATGATTTATTAGGCCGAGAGCATTTGGATAACGCCAAAGGTGAGTGTATGAATAATTTATCCAACTTAGCGTTTGGCGGGCCAAACAAAACAACCTTGTACGTAGGCAATTTGTTGGGCGATGCCTTACCGGTTTTTACAACCAATATCGAAGGACAGGCCATGGCACATTGGTCGGTGTCTCTGGGTGCTCTAACTCGCTACCTTGACTAAAGACCCAGAACACACAACAGTTACGATGTATTCAGTTTTTTGCAAAGCTAAAACTGAACAGTACGCCACATTGAATTAGCGACAAACCACTTGGACTAGAAAGGTATAGGCATGAGCAACCGATTCAACATAGCCGTATTTGAAGGTGATGGTATTGGTCCGGAAGTGACGGGCCCTTGCTGCGAGCTCATGAACAAGGCTTGTCGTATTGTCTCCGAGTCTGACCCTGCTAATAGTATTTCGTTGGATATGATCATGCTGCCCGCAGGCGCTAAAGCGTATCAGTCGTGCGGAGAAGCATTACCCAAATCATCGGTTACACAAGCAAAAGCTGCTGACGCCATACTGCTGTCTGCTATGGGTGATCCACAGATTCGTTATCCTGACGGTACCGAACTCACACCGCAAATAGACCTGCGCTTTGAGCTAGAGCTCTATGCTGGTATTCGCCCTATTCGTAGTATTCCAGGCGTTAACGGCCCCCTTGCCGACGAACGAGCAAAGGCCATTGATTTTGTTCTAGTACGAGAATCTATAGAGGGCTTATTTGCCCCACAAGCACCGTCTAAAATGTTGGGTAACGAGCAAGCAGAAGAAACCTTGGTTATCACTAGACGTGTCAGCGAGAAATTATTTAACGCCACATTTGAATTAGCCAAGAAGAGGAATGCCAATCGCATTACGTGTATTGACAAAGCTAACGTATTTCCAGCGTTTGCATTTTTTAGAAAAATATTTTATGAGGTTGCCGAGCATCACCTAACTAGCGGTAATACAAGTGCGGAAACATTGATAGATCACGCTTATGTTGACATTATGGCTTTGAATTTACTAACACGGCCCTGGGACTACGACGTCATGGTCACCGAAAATATGTTTGGTGATATTTTATCCGATCTAGCAGCAGGGCTTATTGGTGGCATGGGATACGCACCGTCTGCAGATATCGGCGATAAACACGCTGTGTTTCAGCCCTGCCATGGAAGTGCTCCCGACATAGCAGGTAAAGGTTTAGCTAATCCCACTGCCATGTTTCTATCAGGTGCCATGTTGTTAGAGTGGCTTGCCGATACTCATCATAGCGTAGCCGCAGCTCGCGCCAGCGAACTCATCACTAGCGCTGTCGATGCAGCCTTTGCAAGTGGGACATTGAAAACAATAGAACTAGGCGGACAATCGGGGTTAGCGGATGTGTATGCAGCAGTGGACAAGCAGTTGTCTAGCGCGGAGCTATCTCAAAAATGATAACAAACCGATGCTTATTTACTTGATGCAGAAAGCACCCAAGCTGCCAGGCTTTAACCCAATGGGACGCCAGCTCGCGCAGCAAAATATACGGCTTCGGTGCGATTTTTTGCGCCTAACACTTTAAAGATTCCCGACAAATGAGCCTTTACGGTGTTCTGAGAAATATTCATTTTCTCAGAAATAGTTTTATTGGGCTTTCCCTGCAAAAGATACGCAAGCACTTCCCGTTGTCGACTAGACAACGACGCTAGTAATTCAGCGTTACTTTTTCCAATTCCTCTTTTGGCTTGAGAATAGGAAGCTGTTATATCTTTTGGAAGATACACCCCACCCGCCACAATGAGTTTAATAGCGTCTAACAGTTCGTCATGAGTGGCAGCTTTGCTGATATAGCCCATAGCGCCATTGTCTATGCACGAATGTATGACGTCGGCGTTGTCCTCACCCGATAACACCACGATGGCAGTATCCGGTGCTTGTTTTCGCAGTTTTAGCAGGGAATAAACCCCTTTAGAATCATGCAACTTTAGATCAAGCAGAACCAGGTCGATGTCTGAGTCTGAACTTAGCAAGACTTCTGCACCGTGCAAATCTTCAGATTCTAGAACTTCAGGCTGCGGATCGAAGCTTTGTAGCAAATAGACCATCCCACTCCTGAACAGAGCG
The DNA here is from genome assembly GCA_937991945.1 of uncultured Granulosicoccus sp. Lineage (GTDB taxonomy): Bacteria > Pseudomonadota > Gammaproteobacteria > Granulosicoccales > Granulosicoccaceae > Granulosicoccus. Next base: position 40,170 of record CALKLO010000042.1, on the reverse strand, counting down.
TGGTCGTCCACAATAAGCATTCTCATTGTTGAAATGACACGTTTAAAATGTAATTGCACTGCATGGGAGGGAATACCCTTCACTTTAGCAGACTTTCACCACCCTCCCCATTGAGTCTTTTGTCTAAGCTTTGTGCGTTTTGCGTTGCACTCTGAGCGTAAAACCGCAGAGATATTGCTGCATTGCTTTACAATACCCATTCAAAACATCGCCATGGCCAACCGAATTGTCCAGAGTTACCCCTCTCAGTAAGCGTTTACAGCGACAGTGCGCTCGAGCAGTTGTTGAATACAACATGATCGAAGCGGACGACCACGTCATGGTTTGCCTGTCTGGCGGGAAAGACAGCTATGCCATGTTAGACCTATTGCTGCACCTTAAGCAGGTCGCGCCCATCAATTTTTCGCTTATTGCTGTCAATCTTGATCAAAAGCAGCCCGGTTTTCCAGAGCATATTCTTCCCGAATATCTGGCAGATAAAGGCGTTGCTTATCACATCATAGAAGAAGACACGTTCAGCATAGTTGTCGATAAAGTCCCCGAGGGTAAAACCACATGCGGTCTGTGCTCTCGACTTCGCCGGGGTATTTTGTACCGCGTTGCAGATGAGCTTGGTGCCACCAAGATAGCCTTAGGCCATCATGCTGACGATTTACTAGAGACGCTTCTACTCAACCTGTTTCACGGTGGCAGCATCAAGACCATGCCTCCCAAGCTGCATGCGGACAACGGCAAGAACATCGTTATTAGACCATTAGCCTATTGCCGAGAAAAAGACCTCGAAGCACTAAGCGAGCAGCAGAGCTATCCTATTATTCCTTGCAACCTATGTGGATCACAACCTAACCTGCAACGTCAGGCTATGAAGCAAATGCTCAATCAGTGGGAAGCAGATGACCCCTCTCGCATATCCTCCATGCTAGGCGCATTGGGTAATGTTGCACCGTCACATTTGCTAGACAAATCTCTCTACGATTTTGATGCAAACGAACGCGTGACCTCAACTAAAAAGCGTGCTGAAGAAATTCGTTTGCCCATACCTACCAAGGGATTTCCTGTCCGTCGTATGCAATGAAACGACCTGTAGGAAGGTTTTTTGCGGCATCCAGTTGAACTAACAACAAACGCGCTGTCTTTTCCGCGGTAAACAAGCTGCCCTCAGGAACATTGCGCTGGAAAGGCTCCGATAAACGCGACTCTGTCGTACCCGGATGAAGTGCCAATACCCGCACATTCTTTAGAGTTCGTTGCCACTCAATAGACAAACATTTTAACGCCATATTTAGCGCAGCCTTTGACGCCCTGTAGCTATACCAACCGCCCAATTGGTTGTCCTCAATACTGCCAACCCTTGCTGAAACGGTGGCGAACACACCGTTGTCTGTACCTTTGAGTGCAGCCGCCGCGTACTTCGCAAGTAACAGAGTCGGTAGACAATTAATGTTCATGCTGGCAGCAAAGTGATCTGCATCCAGCTGGCGTACTGTTTTTTCGGGTTTGTTATCTTGTGTGTGCAGCATGCCAACGCAATTGATTACCCAGTCTATTGAACCCACGTCGGCTAACCATTCTTTAACTGATAGATCGTCAGTGGCATCTAATTCACGCCAAACCACAGACGTTTTATTTCCAAAATTACTGATATTGCCTAAGGCGCTTCCAGCTGGGGATTTAAAGTAAGTTGCATGAATGACGGCGACATCGGCTCGATCAACTAGTTGATCGAGCAATGCAGCACCAATTCCACCACTTGCCCCAACGATGGCAATTTTGAGCGTAGTACTCATCTATGAAACGTTTTCAGTCATGAGAAAGCAGTACATAGTGAGCATCAAAGTATGCCTATTTCAATGAGTCGTAAGCTTTGGTAAAGCCCTTGAGTGAGAGTATCGCTTTCACTTCGCCTTGGTTAGCAGCTATCACCGATACGGCGACCTCTCCCCCTAACTTCAAGCGCTTAATGAGTCCGTCATCTACCGGTTCACGCACTAAACAACCCTGCTCTGTACAGATCTGAAACGGAGCTGCCTCATCCGGGCCATCATCAATTTTAATTGCCAACCCTTCCGGTAAAACCACACCTAGCGGTGTAATGACGTCGAGAACAGCTGTAGCGGTTCGCTCGCCCACTTCCAAGGGTTCATCGAGCTTTCGGATTACCATTTCCAACACGGGTGTACCGGCTTTGTCATTACCGATTTGTGCCATCGCACAATTGGCTCCACTGGCGTCGCAGGCCACATCCCAATCGCCATGCTGAGTTCTCTTGGCAGCCTCACCCACCCCTTTGGAGGTCGGTTGAGCTGGCGGAGGCGCTTGCTTATCAGCAGCTCCCAGATCTAGCGTATTTCCCGATTCAGGTTGACCCAGCTTCAGGCCGCCGCTTGACTGGCCGAAAGCGGGATTTAGAAACACGATGCCGGAAATACAGCATGCGACTTTGGCTACTAATGACAATCGAACTATCACGGTATGTCCTTTGAATTGAATAATTAGGCGAGTTTACCTCCCAAGTGTAGATACGGGATGCCTCTCTAGCAAGATCAGAGAACATGACAACCCAGACTGGTTACAGTGAGATACGATAAAACCCTCTTCAACTGAATCGCATTTAAGGGATTGATATGTCATTGGTACTCATCGAATCAGACACATGGCGGCTTTGGAGCGAGCCTGACAATGGCGTACAGTGGATGGCCGCAGAAGTACGCCGTGGCGATTCATGGCACAGCGTTGTGCCAGATTGTCGCGCCAGTGATGGACCACGGGCAGGACAATCGACAGATGCCCCCTTGGGGGCCGCCAACTTTCACATGCTGCCGTACAGCAACAGAATACGAGATGCCCGCTTCGAACATCAGGGGCGCGAAATTCAGCTTGAAAATGCCGCGAAACACGCTATCCACGGGGCGGTTCGCAACCTACCTTGGACAGTTGTAGACAGCGATGCCTCTTCGCTTGTCTGCACATTCCAATCTCATGAGCACACAGACGTCAACTGGCCATGGGCTTTTTCAGGAACGATCGAGCAACGCGTTAATGGCGATGAATTAAGCAGCCGTATCGTGCTGACCAACGACAGCGACACAGACATGCCTGCCGGATTCGGTTGGCACCCTTATTTCGTGCGGACTGTAAACGGCTCTCAACCCACACTGACACTGCCGGTAAGTGGTGTTTTTCCCGATGAAGCGGGCGACTGCCTGCCCGATGATGCGGCCATCGCACTACCCAAGGACCTCGATTTTCGAACCGCTCGAAAATTGGATGAAAACCAGCGAATCGATTGCTGTTTATCGGGTCTTCAGGGCTCGTGCGTGCTTGATTGGCAGGACGGTGGTATCAAACTCATCGTACAAGCAAGTGAGCTGTGCGAGTATTTGATCCTATTCAACCCAGACAGACCACACTTCGCCGTTGAGCCCGTCACCAATGCTAACGATGCCTTTAACCTTGCTTCTCGCTCAATAGCGTCAGGCGTTAAGATTTTAGCCCCTGGTGAGTCACTTGAAGCCACGATGACATTGAAAGCCATCATTTCCTAGTCTCTGAATTCAAGCGAGCTTAGGGCATCACGGACGATGTGCTAAGCGTCACGCCTAAGGGTCCGCGCGGGATATCCGCGCTCAAAAGTCTGCCGCCTCGATCAAACAAAACTTGCACATATTCGCCACGCGTACCTGATCGGGTAGCCTGCTGTAATTCTCTAACTCGAAACACGCGTGCATTGTCGTAGCTAACAATTAGATCGGCAACTTCTAAGCCTGCTAATTCTGCAGCTGAGCCTGAAATTACCGAGGCAATGTTTACGCGATTGGGGTCACCTGATTCATACAAAAACCGATCATAGGCGTCATCACCCAGCTCTTGTCGCAGATCAACACGGTCTTCGTTTAGCGCCGCAAGTCGCTCACCGAGCACTTCAGATTCAGACCAACCTTCACGAGCAGCCTGGTCAAATAGCTCTAACCTAGCCAGCTGATGTTGATCGCGCCTAGCTTGAAGATCGCGAGCGGTCTGTTCATCGATACCCGCTGCAATCAAACTGCTCAAACGTTGCTCAGCGTTTTGACCTAGATTCCGACCCCGCACTGGCTCATTGGCAGGTTCTAACGCTTCATTCGCACCCGCTTGCGCTAACGCCAGTTGTGTAGCTTCAGACTCTTCCAGCGTGGCTACTTGCAGCTGTACGTTGGCAAGCTCCCTAGACATTTGCACTAAGGTTTCAGCCATCTGGGTGCGCTCTGATTGCGCATCCAATAGGCTTGACTGGAGCTGCTCCACGGTTATGTCTGATTGGGTATCTTCTTCAATGTCGCTTTTTGCATTGGCTATTTCGGGCAGCGGTGTCGGCTCGGTGCTAATAGAGTCGCTGTCATCATTAAAAGCGCCTACTGCAAACAAGGTAACGACGCAGCCCAACGCGCCTGCGAATACAGCAATGGCACTGTGAGTCAGCATATTGTCCTGAATAACTTTTGTCATGAGGTTTGTTTTAGTTCAAGAATCAGCCCAGAATACGCATACTATTACCATTAAGACTTTTTCAAAGCCCTTTGAACACCAACACCACTAATAAAAACAACCACCTACCGGGGTCCGACCACGGAGTTGGAATCAACGACTTAGCGCCGAATATCGACGTTTATGCACACCGTGGAAGTACGCTGTTAGCGCCGGAAAACACCGCTGCAGCGTTTGAGTTGGCACTTGGCTTAGGCGCAGATATACTCGAAATAGATGTACGACTCAGCCGCGATGATCAGATCATTGTCACCCACGACAGACGAGTTGATCGCACGTGCAATGCTTCTGGTGATGTGCGCAGCTATACCGAAAAAGAACTTAAAAAATTCAATGCAGCCTGGCACTTTATAGATTTAGAAGGCGAGAGTTATCGCAGTCGAAACATCTCGTTAATAAGCCTGGACGATCTCTTTGAACAATTCCCCAACACACGAATAAACATCGATATTAAGGATAATTCGGCTATCGCTGCAAAAGCGGTCGCTGATTGTATCGAAAAAGCCAATGCTCAATACAGAGTAAACATCGGTAGTTTTCACGCAAAGGCGTTGGCACATTTTCGTCACTACGCACCTGATGTGACAACAGCCGCCTCACAGGCAGAGGTCGCCAGACTGTATTTTGGTAGACAACTGTGCGGATCGTTAAAGTATCAATACTTGCAGATACCGACGAATTACTACGGCATCCCTCTGGCTAATAATAACTTTATAAAATTCGCTCAAAGTAAAGGCGTGGCTGCAGTCTATTGGACCATCAATACTAGCGCTGCCATGAAAACACTCATTGATAGAGGAGTCGATGGCATCGTAACCGACAGAGTGGACATCGCTTGCACGCTATTAAACAAAGGCTCGCAATAATTCTAATAAGCCGGACCTACGAGCGCTAAGCGACGTGTTCGTCGCACCCTAAGCTTGCAGCAAACAAATCTAGCAGTGTCCGCTCGGCACGAGCCACATGCCCATCCTTTTGGACAATCTCAACACAGTGCTGCACAAATGCTTCGCGTATCGCTTTAGGCTGAACGTATAGCGTTTGAAAAGCTTCTGCGACCTCAGCCACAATACCGGTTTCGTGACAGGTTCTTCTCGGATACTGTGTCATTGTGTAGCACTTCAACACCCTTTCAAATTCATACGCTTGTACAGAGGAAGACGCGCCCGATGATTCGATCATCAGCGACAATAGCAGTGCAAACTCACTCCCCATTTCGTCGAACGCTTTAGTATGACGGCCTTGCGCAAAGTGATCATCTGCAAGCGTATCAATAAGCGGAAACTCTAGGTCCAGCTTGCCCCTTATAAGTTGTAAGCTAGCGTATGCCATTAAGTCATACTCACCACTTACACTCAGTAAGCTTTCTAATTTTTTGAGTATGCTTTGTCGGCCTGAACGCTCAACCGATTGGCATACCTTGATGGTAGCCAACTCGATAAGCGCAAGTTTATTTTCACTAAGCTCATCCGGGATAAGCCCGATAACGTCTTTTACTCGCGATGAAAACTGCTTATCAAATGCAAACGATATCGCACTTAAGTAGTCTCGCTTTTTGATGGCATTCTCACTAGCAAACAAGGCAAACAGTGTCGCTACACTGTTACGCGTGTCTGCCAACATAACTACAGCACTGTCGGACAATTCGCTACCTATGGGTAAATCCGAGGTAGTAATAATCGTTTTTTCGGGGGTTAAATGGCTTACCCCGCTTACACCGCTCTCATCACCTGGGTTGAGTTTTTCTGCCAATTTTTTTTGCTTCACATCGAAATAGGGATCAATGGCATCAATACGGTTTTGTATGTGCGGATGACTAGCTAGCAAACGATTAAACCATGCTTTTCCTTTACCGCTTTGAAAGCACATATGCGCTAATTCTTTTACATGAATGCTGTGAAGCGCAGGCTCTTCTGTATGGTTTTTTATTACAGCTAACGCTGAGGCCATCGCGTACGGATTACGGGTAAATTGCACAGCGCAAGCATCTGCCAAATATTCACGTTGTCGACAAAAAGCACTGCGAATCAGTTGTCCGAAAAACACGCCAATACTGCCAAGGCCAATAACAAAGTATCCAACGAGTACACCGGGGTGTATCAAACTATCTGGCTCTTCACCCACCAACAGCTGTCCAACCTCATCGATAGCCATTAATCCGCCTAAGGCTATTAATAAGCGCATATTCACGGGCAAATCCCCATTAGCGATATGTCCAAATTCATGTGCGACAACTGCTTGAAGCTCGTCACGATCAAAATTATCTAGAGCCCCTTGAGTGACGACGATGGCATATCGTCCTGCATGCCCTTGTCTTTCCTCTGCCCCCAACACGAAAGCGTTAATACTAGACTCTGCACGTAAAATATAGACGTCTGGCTGGGGCGTACTAGAAGCTATTGAGATCTCCGCGACAACGTTCAGTAGTTGCTGTTCTTTCTCATAGCGGGACCTATCGGATGCGTGCACAGCACCAAACCGTCTGGCCAGGATTGCACCTCCGGCTTTGACATCTAGGCTCCTGAAATAGGCGCCAAAGAGTATTACGGTCCAGACGAGCCCTATGAGCACTAACGCAGGTACGGAAGGCTCAAAAAGCGCAACCGATTGCCCTAGTAGAAGGGAAACCAGAGCGACTCCAAAATGGATGAGCGCACCGGTAGCCACTAAAGCGATAGCAAAGCACACCAGCAACAGCGCCGATTGTCTTTTTCTTGCTAACTGCTGATCAAAAAAATTCATTGCTACAGCTGCTCACTACCCTCTTTGGCTATCGTGCTGATGACTATGCAAATGCGACTTTAACCGTCTGCTTCATGGCAGGGTCTTCCGCCGCAAATAAATCGGCTTCTTTAAACGAATATAAATTAGCAACAATCACCGCCGGAAACTGCTCCCGTGCCGTGTTGTATGTCATTACCGAATCGCTGTAAGCCTGCCTTGCAAAAGCCACTCTATTTTCTGTAGATGCAAGTTCTTCGCCGAGGTCTCGCATCTGCGCATCCGCCCTAAGCTCTGGATAATTCTCCATAACAACATTGAGACGCCCCATGGCGCTAGTCAAGGCCCCTTCAGCAGAGGCTAATGCACCGATTAAGCTTGCGTCGTCTGGATTCTTGGACGCCGCATTGCAGCGAGAGCTCGCCTCGTTACGTGCCTCTGTGACTGCCAACAGCGTCTCAGATTCATGCGCCATGTACGCCTTGGCTGTTTCAACCAAATTAGGAATCAGCTCATAGCGTCGTTGCAATTGAACTTCTATTTGAGAAAACGCGTTGGAGGTTTGGTTTCTTAATGTAATCAGCCGGTTATAGACAACCATCACGGCAATTAGTAACACTACCCCAGCCAACACGGTTAACAACGTTGCGCTCATCACATTCCTCCAGCCAATTTTTGTTAGATATCGGCCTCTGGACTAGGAAATGTAACTTCGCGCTAGGCGCGTCGGCTATGTTCGAACTGGTTCAATTTTTTACCCTTCAATGCAAACGCCTGACCGAAGCCCATCACAAACTGTCCGCGCACAGGTTTCAATCGAAACAAAACAAAGTCGGGTAACGTGCGCAGCAGACTTATCATCTTTCCATGTGTTACCTGCATGGCATCGAGCAAAGCCTCGTAACGCACATTATCACGAGTGATGACTTCAGCCTCGCACTGGTAACTTACCCGTGTTCTTGCAAAAATTTGCTCAGAGGCAGACTCATCAGCAATAAGCATGGCCGAAGCTTTGGGGTTAGCTAATAAATCACGCGTATGCAAAGCCAATTGGCTTACAAAAATAATCAGATGATGATCGGTGTCGGCCGCATCATCAAAAATGAACGGCGTGTAGCCGCTGTGAGGGTCACTGTGTTCATCAACGGTGCACAGCAACACACTGCGCATCTGTGTCCTTAAGAGCGCTAGGACAGTCGCTGGATCAATTTCTGGCTGTGTCACAGGCGTATTCAGGTAAGTTGTTAAGAACGTAGCAAGTATGATAAACCACCTAGGTATTATCACAACGTCTCTTGCTAACGACTATTTAGCTGCCCATTTTAAAACCCTGCTCACGGAACCTGGTGACCATGAACATAAGACCTTTCGAAACCGGTGACACAGAAGCTGTTATCGCACTGTGGCAAGCCTGTGAACTGACCCGCCCTTGGAATAATCCCAAGCTGGATATCGACAGAAAATTAGCCGTAAACGATGACTTGTTTCTAGTCGCTGAAGACAACGGTCGGGTCGTTGGTTCTGTCATGGGCGGCTATGAAGGGCACCGTGGATGGATCAACTATTTGGCGGTTGACCCAACCATACGCAAGCAAGGGTTGGGCAGACAATTGATGCTGGACGTTGAAAATCGATTACTGGCTAAAGGCTGTCCCAAAATAAATTTACAGGTGAGAACGGGTAACGATGCTGTTATTGCCTTTTATGAAGCCATAGGTTTTAGCGATGACAACTGCGTCAGCTTCGGTAAACGCCTAATTCCGGACTAGCCTGATTTAAACCCAAATGATTTTTTAGCAAGCGTTGGAAGTTGTCCCGTCGTGCCTAGTGCATAGTGCATAACGAAACGTTTGAGAGGCCCACCATTATCCGCAAGGTTTAGCGCTGCTGAACGAATTTTTTGGACGACATCTGATTGCGGCTTAAAAGCATGATAAAAACCATCGAGTATGGAAATCATGATGCTGTTCTCGCCTCGCCTCCAACGCTCGTACTTGCGTAAGTGCCGCTGACTACCAATGTCATGGCCCGACTCTTTTGCGTTAAATATGACATCCGCCAAGGCTGCGGCATCGAGCATACCCAAATTAACGCCTTGCCCTGCTAGCGGATGAACCGTATGAGCAGCATCACCAATAAGCGCTACCCGATCGCTGATGTAGTGCTTGGCATGTGCTTTAGCAATAGGAAACCCACTGCGCTCAACAATGCTATCGATACCGCCAAGCTCTGCTGGAAAAGCCTCTTGCATGGCATGGATAAAATCGTCGTCACTCAACGAACGTAACCGTTTAACTTCGTCTTCAGTGTGATACCACACCATTGATGCGAAAGATCCACACAGAGGTAAGAACGCCTCAGGACCAGTCGGTTGAAACCGCTGCCACGTAATATCTTGTTGAGGTAGCTGAGTTTTAATGGTTGCGACCAGCGCGTGTTGTGGATACGGCTCGCGCTCAATATCGATGCCTGCCAGTGAGCGCACGGTCGATTGTGCTCCATCAGCGCCAACTAGCAATCGAGTCGTAATTGGCTCATAGCCTTCACTGAGTTGACACACAACGCCACCCTCGGCCTGTTCATAACCCACTAAGCTGACAGGGCATAGGTAGGTCACATTAGTAGCGTCTTTAAGCCTGTCGAGCAATGCGAGCTGCATGACACGATTTTCAACGATATGTCCTAGCTCAGGCATATCTAACTCAGAAGATTTAAAGTGAGTTCGACCGCCTGCTTCACCGTCCCACACGAGCATTTCACGATAAGCACATGCTCGACGCTCAACAATACCGTTCCAGGCGCCCACGTTTTCAAACATGTTTTGCGTAGCTGCGCTTAACGCTGACACGCGAATATCGTAGGCCGGATCACTACCAGGCTGGAATGGCTCTGGCGCACGATTTTCCAACAACGCAATGTTCAACGGTGCGTGTTTCGACTGGCGAGTCGCAAGTGCTGCGGCAAGCATACTGCCTACCATTCCACCACCAACGATGACGACATCGTAGTCGTTCATCAGAGCTATCCTCTAGTTTCTGTCACTACCGATGATTGACACGCTGCCAGCTATCGGCCGTTCGAGTGATTTCGAACGTTGGCCAGAAATTATACTCTGGCTTGATAGTTACGATACGTTTTCGACCACTCATTGAGATTACAGTCAGGCGTGTAATTTCGTCTTGCTTGCGGGTTTTAACCTGAGCGAGGAATTCATCCAAGGTATCGACCGATTGGCCCTCAACAGCAACAACGAAACGATTTCGGTACAAGTTATCCCATAATGCAGGGGATCCTTGACTCGTACCCGATATATAGACGCCTGGAAAATCAACACCCTTTTGGTAGCCTATATCGTTAAACGATTCCTGGAAGGTGGCTCCCGCCCAACTCACTAAACGCTCAGTACCCAAAGCACCTAGCTCTGAGGGGTTCAGAACAATATTCTGTGTCTCACCATCTCGTAGTATGGTCAGCGATACCTCTGGCTTTTGAGTCTGAGTTTCAGCTCCAAACAAATCTGAAACGACCACATCATCGATGGCGATAATAATGTCGCCCGATGCTAGCTTTTCAGCAGCATCGGTATTGGGAATGAGCTGAGTGACATAAAGCACTCTGCGCACATCTGCGGGTAATTCGTAGTAACGTTTCAACCACTCATCAGTAAGACCAAATTCTCGCGCTAATGCTAATGGACGATATTCCAAACGCATATCCAGCGAATAGTACGGACTACCCGATTGATACATTCTTAATGATTCGCGCAAAACTGCCGCAGGCATTGCCCATTCTCGCTCTCGAATTTCTCGATCTTCCTCAAAAGCAAAGCTCATGTAAATAGCGTGAACAGTGCCGTTGTCGTCCACTAAAGGACCGCCAAGAGAAGGCGGCACATTAGGCACACCCAATACGTCTATTGCCGCTTGTTGAAAGCGCGGTAATCCTGGAGGGTTAAAGCCGATGGTTAAACGGCTTATATCATCGATGGGATGTGCTCGAAAGGTACCGTCTGCACGATACCCAACCATAGTGAGTTCATCGGGAATTTGAGATGCACTGTCGCTAAGATTCAGTGCTTGAAACTCCCCACCTTCCAAGCTGCTTACATCGTACTGCAATAGAGCGATATTGTGTCTAGGGTGCAAAAATACGACTCGACCCGGTAGGACAAGTGAGCCAAAAAATGTGATTTTGGTGTCGCCTAAACCAATTGGTACCGTGTTTCTATCAACAGCGACAAGCCCTGCTTCTTTGTCAACAATTAGGCCTACGCCTTTAAAGTGGCGGGCGTAAACGTTGTCGATTGAATACGGAATACTAAAATCGACTCGAACCATTGCAGGTGCAACGGTGTTGAGTAATTCATCTTGATAATCTGGGACTTCAACCAACACATTATCCGCGATGTCTTGCACCACGGGTATATCAACCGATGAACAGTTCCAAAACCGTGCATCATCGACTCGCTCGCATAAACGGTTATCAAACCAACTGTCATCTATCTGAATTTGTGCAACCTCTGAACTGAACTCGCGTCTAGGTACAACGTAACGAATTCGTTTCTTGTTCTCTTCACTAGGCTTGGCCAGCGCTGCAATGAAACTTGCCAAATCGGTCATCTTCTCACCGTTAACCTCAGTCATTAATGCGCCTTGAGGAATACCGCCCTTAGTAAAAACAAAACCGGGACGCATGAGGACAACCCCTTGTTGTTCTAGGTTCATAGCCCTTGCATGCTGTATCGACATATCTTGGATAATGGAGTCACCTAATTCAAACAACTGACTTGGCGCTAATGCGTTTAAATCTGTCACTTCCAAGCTAATGCTCAACGCTTCACCCAGACGAATGATTTCTACAGCTAAGGTTTGCCCAATGGATTGATCCAGTGTGTCCTCCAAACTAATGAAGTCCGTCACCAACAATTCATCAATGGAGACCAAAATATCACCGGGTTCCAATTTACCGTCTGCCACACCACCGGGGATGACTTGCCCAACCGTTAGCATACCGTTGGTCTCTTCGTTTTCTGCGCGAACCTGCGCCTCTAACTCCTCACTTAATCCCAATCGTAAAAGTTCACGAAACGGCTGGTGCGAAAATAGTGTTTGGAAGCCACCACGCTCTATGGGCAAACCTGCTTGCAATCGTGCCAGTGCGTATTGAATACGTGGAAGTGGCAGAAAAAAACTGCTTGCTGTTTGCGTATTTGCCGCAGCGTTTAATGCAACAACGTCCCCATCAATGTCTATGACCGGCGAGCCGGAACTGCCCCCTGATGTGCCAGAGGCTGCTTGCAAATAAAACGTATTGAAATCGTTGTAGCCATAACGACCGTAAGATGGAACCTCTCGATCAAGCCTGGCAATGGTGCCCGGTAGAATCGATAGCTGCTCTCCTCCATCACTACCGATGACACGGATATTCATGCCCGTGCTGACCTTATCGGGACGAAGCTGCAAAGACACAGGTTTGGCATATTGCAGTAATGCGGGGTCGTACCGAACAAACGCAAAGTCATGTATCGGGTCACGGTATAACGGAACCGCCACGACACGCTCCTGATTCTGGAAGGTACCAGTCATGCGAATGGGTCCGGAGCCAACAACATGCCTATTAGTCAGAACAATACCCAGCTCAGCATCAACAACAAAACCTGTCGCGCTACTCCCGCCTTGCTCAGAATCGTCAAAGTTACGCAATTGCGATAGTTGCAGTGATACCACCGAATTTGCCGCCTGAGAGACCGTTGTAGCCCAGCTCTCCTCTTCAGATGCCAATGCACTGTAGGTGAATAAGCTCAGTGTAAGCAACGTCACAGAGGCTATGCCTCCTGTTACTTGTCGGACAAACCTGTTTTCTAACCGCAAAGCTGTCACTAAAACAATCTCCTGAGTTTTCATCATTGTGGCGCAACAAACGTTCCACTTATAGTTCAGTTTGAACCCCTTCTAAGCGGATGATTGAGTGAGCAGACCGCAGATTGAACGTATCGTGCCCGAATATTGCTAAAATTTGCTAGCGCAATACACTCTCTTAGAGGTTTACTATAGGCCTCTGGACTGTAAATCAACGCTCATACTAACTGCAGATTTTCATGAACAAACACATTCGTGAAGGCGACGAAGACATTAACTGGTTTCGCGCGGCTTCGCCGTACATCAATGCACACAGAGGAAAAACTCTGGTGGTGGCTCTGCCTGGCAGCTGGCTACGCAGCGATTTACTCCCCACACTGACTCACGACCTCACCCTGCTGAGCCATCTTGGCTTACGGTTGGTTCTGTGTTTCGGATTGCGCGCACAAGTGGATGACCAACTAGCCATCAAGCAAGAGCACAGTGACATTGTCGATGGCAGACGTGTCACTGATTCAAAGGCGCTAGAAACCATCATCAGTGCTGCAGGTATCGCCAGAAATGATATGGAAGCGCGGCTATCAATGGGGTTACCTAACACGCCCATGTCAGGAGCTCGCCTCGCTGTTACCTCTGGCAACTATGTGACCGCCCAGCCATTCGGTGTGCATGGAGGCGTTGATTTTCAACACACTGGATCTGTTCGTGAGGTTCACAGCACCGCCATTGAGGCGATCTTAAATGCTGGCCACATGGTTCTGCTGCCACCTCTTGGATACTCTCTGACAGGCGAAGTATTCAATGTCACTGTTGCAGAGGTCGCCACAGAATGCGCGATTGCTCTAGGCGCAGACAAACTGGCTTTCTTTGTTGATTCACTGCCGAACGATGAAAAAGGTGCACCGATAAGACAAGCCAGTAGCAGGCGTATAGAGCGCCTACTAAGCAATCAGGGACCCAATGATGACTCGCAAACTGAGCTAAACACCATCTTGAAGCATGCGGTGAAAGCCTGCCTACAGAATGTGGAACGAGTGCATTTGCTGGAAAGCGACGACCCAACAGCCCTGCTGCGCGAGTTTTATACCCGCGATGGCAGTGGCACAATGATTACTATGGATCGTTGGGAGCACCTTCGCCCAGCCTCGATAACAGATGTTGGTGGCATTATCGAACTGATCGCGCCCTTACAGGAGAGCGGTACGCTGGTCACCCGCTCTAAGGAAGACTTAGAATTAGACATTGAGCATTTTGTTGTCAGCGAACGAGACGGAATGGTCGTGGCCTGCGCCGCTATCTACCTTGAGCCGGAATCAGCCACTGCTGAGTTTGCTTGCATCGTTACCCACCCAGATTATCGCGGTGCGGGGCGAGCCGATCAATTGTTAGCGCATCTGGAAGAGCGCGCTCGAGAGTTGAACTGCACCACTGCCCGAATACTGAGCACCCACACGGGTCATTGGTTTGTTGCTAGAGGCTATACACAAACCTCGCCGCAGGAACTTCCAAGTGTCAGGCGTGATAGCTATAACGAACAACGAAACTCTAAAATTTACTCTAAACGACTCGATGTGAAATCTGTTTAGAGGCAATTTAGCATCGTGACGCTCATCGGGATGTATGAGCGTTCGTTACTGTTGCGGAGCAATTTCTATCTGCAAAGACGAAAGCGCTTCAAGCCTTTCTTTGTTTGTATCCATTTGAAGCAACTCAAACTTGGCTTCATTGGTCAGTGGAAGAAGTTCTAACAAACGATGAATGACCCAATCAGCATCGTGAAGCCGTTTTTCTCCGACGCTAGCTTCAGCTCCCAAGTACCCTAAGATCACATCTAGCTTGTCAGCTAAACCCTCAAACTGTGGTTCCATATCAGTGGCTGGCTTAGCCGCAATGGGCGATACCTCACCAATCAGTAAGCCCGCGTCGTTAGAGGTATAGGTCAGGAGATTAAATTCTTCTATTCCCCTGGCTGTTATGTGTAAAAGGCCATCGGCCCCTTGGTCAAAGTCGACGATAGATACCCGAGTCCCTATTGGGTAAGGTTCGGATACATCTTGAGCTTCGCTGCCCTGCTTTATCAAGCAGATACCAAAACCCGATTCTGTTTTGAAACAGTCTTTAATCATGTCTATGTAGCGTCGCTCAAAAATACGCAACGGCATCAGGCCTTCCGGCATGACGATACTAGACAAAGGAAACAGCGGCAGTTGCATCAGAGCTTACTCTTCCTCGATGCCCCAGCGCGGCATTAGCGCCTGCTTGACATCCAATTGATCTAAGACTCTAGCGACAACGAAATCGACTAAATCATCCACCGTCTCTGGCAGATTATAGAAGGCAGGGTTGGGCGGCATTATGATGACACCGGCACGGGCTAGGCGAGTCATGTTCTCAAGATGAATCAATGAGAACGGCATTTCACGAGGCATGACAATGAGTTTGCGGCCTTCCTTGATGACGACATCGGCCGCCCTCTCAAGCAAGCTATTGCACGTACCAGCAGCAACTGATGCCAACGTACCTGTCGTACATGGGCAGATAACCATCGCATCAGGAGCTCCAGAACCACTAGCCACCGGAGCTGTCCATTCTTCTTGGCCAAACGCCTTCAACTGGCCTTCTCGAGCTCCGTAACTCTCAGAAAACTGTGATTGCACTTGGGCAGTTCGTGAGGGGACATTTAAATCTGTGTCCATCCCCATGACGATGCGCGCTGGCTTCGACATCAGGACATACACTTCGCAATTGGCCTGCACCAGGCATTCAATAAGTCGCAATGCGTATTGAATACCTGATGCCCCAGTCATAGCGACACAAATTGTTTTATCAAATTGTTGACTCACTATCGCCCCATCCCTGAGGGCGATAAGTGAGTGTTCGGTAGCTTAATACGGTTTGTTGATATCAAGGTTTTACAACTAACTCCACTCGACGGTTAAGCGCACGACCTTCACGCGTATCGTTACTTGCAACAGGACGCTGTTGACCGTAACCCAATGCGCCTAGTCTACTTGAATCTACACTACCTACCGATTCTAAAAAGTTAACCGTATTCGCAGCACGAGCCACTGAAAGCTCCCAGTTACTTGGGAAGATTGTTTGTAGATCTCCTGTTACTGGAACACTGTCAGTATGACCTTCAACCACAATGTCGTTATCTAGATCTACAACCGAAGCAGCGACGTTTGTCATCAGGACACGACCCGCAGCACTTAAACGTGCCCGGCCCGAGTTAAACAGCGCTTGACTAGGCAAGTTGATAACCACCCCGTTGTCATCACGGATCGTGACATCGACAGCATCAACACCATTGTCCTTCAAACTTCCAGCAATGGTGTCGCGAAGTGATGCAGCACGTGTAGCTTCCGCAGCGTTTTGCTCGTTGATAGCAGACAGCTCACCAGACAACGCTTCTGCAACAGCACGTTGTTCAGTCAAGTTAGCTCGCTCATTTCTGATTTCATCACGAAGACCTACTGCAATTGCATCGGCGTCGGCTAAATCAGAAGTCAGCTGTTCGTTGTTAGCTGCAGCCTCTGCTAGCTCTGTTTCAAGGCGATTCGCTGTGTCCGTCAACTCTTTAACCTGAGTTTCCAGAGCCAACTTGTCACCTTCCAAACCTTCTTTCACAGCTTGAAGATCAAGAACACCTTTTTCAGCTTCTGCTAACTGTGCTTCAAGTGCATCTTTGGCTGAAATGGTGTCAGCTATTTGCTGTTCAAGTGCTTGCTTTGCTGCATCAGCTTGCTCTTGCGCAGTACCCGCGG
Organism: uncultured Granulosicoccus sp.; assembly: GCA_937991945.1. Lineage (GTDB taxonomy): Bacteria > Pseudomonadota > Gammaproteobacteria > Granulosicoccales > Granulosicoccaceae > Granulosicoccus. Next base: position 23,300 of record CALKLO010000042.1, on the reverse strand, counting down.
CGGCAACGGTAGAGGAAAGCTCTGCTTCTAGCTCGCCTACTTTCGCATCGCTAGCAACAGACTGATCGGTAACAACCGACAGCTGGCCTTCTAGGTCACCGACCATAACACCCAGCTCAACCACTTCTGATAACAGGCCATCACGCTCACCTGAGACACCGGACATTTGCGTGGATAACCCACCTAGTTGATCAACGAGTTCAGCACCTTCAGCTTGAAGTGTTGCAACCTGCTCGCCCAATGTGGCGTTCTCAGACTCTAACGCAGCCAATGCTTGATTTAATGCAGCCTGCTCTGTTTCCAAAGCGCTCATTTGCTCAAGAGAGGCATCCCTTGCAGCCGTCAAATCAACGACCTGACTAGATAGCTCTGCATTAGCGTCGGCAAGTGCCGCAGCCTCAGAAGCACCGTCATTCAATAGCGCATCTTTCTCGCTAACTGAACCGCTCAGTTCAACAATTCGAGCAAATAGAGCCGTCTTGTGTGATTCCAATTTACCAACATCAGCATCAGCATCAGCAGAGTTAGCCTCTAACTGATTCTGCATATCACCCAGCTTTGAGAACAAGGCTGATTTTTGTGTATCTGCTGCTTCCATTTGGCTACCCGCACTGGCTAGGTTTTCTGCTTGCGCTTCTAGCTCACCTTGCAGCTCACCAATACGCGCTTGTAGCTCAGCTTTTTGCCCTTGAAGTTCTGCAAAGCCTGAGTTGTTAGCATCAGCGTCAGCCATGATGGATTCGATGCGGGTCTGCATATCACCGACTTGGAGTTGCAACGCTGCCTTTTCAGATGCGAGAGCTTCCATCTCGGCAGTCACGTCAGCAGCCTGTACAGCAACTGCCAACTGCGCTTCCAAATCGCTGATTTGGGTCGCCATGCCGGCTCGTTGTGTATCGACATCACTGACCTGGCTGCGTAGTAGGGCTATTGCAGGTACTTGATCATCGACCGTAGTTTGCAATTCAGCGATCTCGATGTTCTTACCGTCGATTTCACCTTGCAACGCAGCACTTCTTTCACGCAACTCAGTCAGTGATGCTTCCTGTTCTGAAACAGTTGCTAACAACGCCTCACGCTCGACTTGGCTAGCACTTAGCTCTGACTCCAAAGAAGTGGCTCGGCCTCTTAATTCCGAAATTGCCGGTACTTGTAAATCGATAGTGGCTTGTAATTCTTCGGATAAGGATTGAGCCGAAGCTACTTGCTCACTTTGAGTCCCCTTAGACTCTTCCAACATTGCCTCTAACTCAGTGACACGTGTTGAGAAACCCGCTCGCTGCGTGTCTAAGTCCGCACTACGAGCACGCAACTCAGCTAACGCAGGTACCTGCAGATCAATAGTTGCTTGCAGCTCAGCCATCTCAGCATCAAAGGCTATTTGCTGTTCGGCAGCAGCAGCTCGTGCATCTGTTAGCTCTTGCTCTAAAGATGCGCTTCTCTCTCTGAGTTCGGCGATAGCAGGCTTCTGTAAATCTACAATAGCTTGCAACTCACCGGCTTCAGCTTGCAACTCAATGATCGAACCGTTAGCAGCTTCTTTTTCAGACTCAAGCGCGACTTGTGCGCTCGATAATGTGTCTCTGTCAGCTTCTAGCTGAGACACTTGCGCCAGCAATGTATCTCGCTCTTCGGTGAGGCTAGCTGATTGGGTTAACAGATCAGCCACTTCGTCGTTTAGTGCTTGAGTTTGCTCGCCAAAGTCACTTTGCAGGCCTTGAATTTGTGCAGTACTAGACTGTGTTATTTCAGCTCGCTCGCTTTGAACCTGCTCAAGTTGGCTTTGGAGACCACCCATTGCTAGTTGCAGTTGTGATTTCACATCAGACAGATCCACCGCTTGAGCAGTCAAACCGTCGACCTCTAGCATTAGCGCTTGTTTTTGCGCCTCAAGCTCACCAATCTCAGCATTGAGCTCAACGACTTGATTGTCGAAATCAGCCTGCAGCGTGTTTAAACTTTCTTGACTGCTTTGTAGAGACGTATCTTTTTCATCAGAGCTAAACAGAAGAGATTGCACTTCTGTATTGAGTTCACCCATTTGCGCATCGCGTTGCTCGATTTCTGACTGGGCGGCAGCGTACTGCTCCTGAAGACCACTGAACTCTGACTCCAATGCAGCTAAAGCTGCTGTTTTTTCCGCAATTTGAGATTCTAGACCTGCCTCTGAATCTTCTAATGCAGTTTGCGTCTGAACAAGCTCTGTTTCCGTGTCAGCTAAGTTCTTACGAGCAAACGCTAAACCGTCTTCCATGGAGGTAACTTTGGTTTGCAGCCCTTCAATTTGTGATTCTAGAAGTGCTTTCTTTGCATCCAACTCACCGATAGTGGCATTCAAAACAGCTACATCAGTGTCGTACAAGCTCAGTAACGTGCTGTAGCTTGCCTGCGCATCTGCCAGTTCTACGTTAACGGTATCGCTGGACGCTTGAAGCGACTGAATTTGCGCATCGAAAGAACCCAGGTTAACTTCACGTGATGCCAGCGCAGCCGTTTGAGAACTCATTTGTTCGCTAAGGCCAGCAATCTCTGCTTGAAGCGAAGAAACCTTGCTTTCGGAATTTGCAGTAAATGCTTCAATCTCAGATTGCAATGCAACTATCTCAGCCTCTAGCGCGACTGTCTTTTCCTCGTTGCTGGTAGCAGTCGATGCAAGCTGCTCTTCTAGCTCAACGACCCGTTGCTCAGCTGCAGCGACCTGGGCCTGTGCTTCAGCAGCCATTGCTGCTGTGCGCTCATCACCCGATGCCAGCGTTGAACTCAACGCAGCTTCCAAGGCGGTAACACGCTCATTCGCCTGCACATCAAACGATGCGACCGCTTGCTCTAGATCTGCTGCGGCTAGGGCACGTTCAGCTTCCAGAGCCTGCAATTGCTCAGCCGAAGCCTGCAACTGAGCCTCTAGATCGCCGATAGTCCCTTCCAGCCCAGATTTGGATTCAGTGACTGTAGCGAGTAGACCTTGTACCTCTGAGCGACCTTGGTCGAGCTCAGACACTTGAGCCTGTAGAGCGCTTAGCTCTGCTTCCCTGTCGCCGATGGCTTCTTCGAGAGCCGCTTGCTCGCTACGTAGGTTTTGTATGTCTAGCTCGGCATCGCCAAGTTCGGTGGTGGTTTGATCGAGCAGCGCGTTGACTTTGTCGCGCTCGACTTGAGTGCTCCTCAAATCACTGCTTGTGCTGGATTGGGCAATCCAGGCGCCTAAGAGGCCTAATATGGCCAAAGCAGCCAAAATAAATTTTAACTGGTATGAAGATCGGCTGGGAGCCTTCTCAAAATCTCTAAACATGAGTCTATTCCGGTGACAGGGGTCGTACAACGAATTTATTCACAATGTAGCCATCCTAGCGAAAAGATAAACTTGCCACAATCTTGACTACGCACGAAAAACAGTTTTTTGGGCAATCCTTTCAGTACACTAGCCATTATTCCACTCTAAACTCCACGGAACTGTAAAACAGTGCGTATTCATCTTAGCGCTCTTGGATGTCGGCTCAATGAAGCCGAGCTTGAGCAATGGGCAACCGCTTTCACGGGTGCCGGCGACCAAATCACAACAAGCCCTGACGATGCAGACGTCATGGTCATGAACACCTGTGCGGTAACCCGCGAGGCGGTTCGAAAATCACGTCAAAAACTCCAACGTTTGCAACGGGATAATCCGGCTGCAAAGCTTGTCGTCAGTGGTTGCTATAGCGAATTGGCTCCCGCCTCAGACATGGCAGAGCTCGGCGTCGATCTAGTGGTTCCAAATACACAAAAAGATAAGCTTGTTGCTCTAACACGCGAAGCTTTCGCTCAGCCAGATATGCCTCAGGCCGCTACTATCCCAGCGACGACTGCACTTTTCAACCGCAATAGACATCGCGCCTTCATTAAAATTCAGGATGGATGTCGATATCGGTGTACTTTTTGTATCGTAACAGTGGCCCGCGGTGCTGAACGAAGCCGCACCGTGGAGGATATCGTCAATGAAGTACGGCGACTTGAATCCGAAGACGTCAAAGAGATCGTGCTTACTGGTGTGCACGTTGGCGGATACGGCTCAGATCTCGACATTGATCTTGACGGTTTAGTCAAAGCATTGCTCGAGCAGACGGGCATTCCGCGAATCCGCTTTGCCTCTGTAGAACCGTGGGATCTTTCACCTGGCTTTCTAGATTTATTTGAAAATCCACGGGTTCAGCCTCACATGCACCTACCCTTACAAAGTGGCAGCGATACCGTGCTAAGGCGTATGGCGCGTCGTTGCAAGACAGAATCATTTAACGAACTGACTCAATCGCTGCGAGCCGCTGTACCCAATTTCAATGTCACAACAGACATCATTGCAGGCTTCCCTGGCGAAACCGAAGACGAATGGAACGACTCCATGGCATTTATCGGAACTCAAGGATTTGGGCACATTCATGCCTTCACCTATTCCGAAAGAGAAGGTACCAAAGCGGCCACGTTAAGTGACTCTGTACCCATGGCTGTGCGCCAAGAGCGCAGTCGCCAGCTGCATGAGCTGGCCGAAACACTCAAGCACGCGCAACTACAACGCTCTATTGGTGACACCGCAGACGTTCTGTGGGAGAGAGGCCGAGAGGTTACCTCAGAGGACGGCATCACCCTTTGGAGGCATCAAGGTTATACACCTAATTACCAGCGAGTTATAACGCTTAGCAGCACCGATTTAGCAAACCAAATTCTGCCGGTGAAGCTCTTGTCCATCGACAACGGTAAATTAATGGGCGAAATCGTCAGCCAGTAAAGCCCCTGCCTACAGATCAAGAGGCATATGACGATTGACATCTTTGTACAGTAGGTAGCGGAATCTGCCAGGCCCACCGGCGTAACAAGCCTGTGGGCAAAAAGCACGCAACCACATGAAATCCCCTGCCTCAACTTCAACCCAATCTTGGTTGAGCCGGTAAACAGCCTTTCCTTCCAGAACAAACAAGCCATGCTCCATGACGTGCGTTTCTGGAAAAGGAATGACACCACCGGGCTCGAAGGTAACGATATTTACGTGCATGTCATGACGCAAGTCAGTCGGCTCTACAAAACGCGTTGTAGACCAAACACCCTCGGTATCAGGCATAACGGTAGGTTCAACTTCTTGGTCACTGGTGACAAAAGCGGTTGGGTGATCGATGCCCTCAACCGCTTCGTAGCGTTTTCGCAACCAATGAAACGACGCATCGGTATCTCCGGTGTTCTCGATTTCCCAACGTGCGCCAGCGGGAATGTAGGCGTAGCCGCCTGACACTAAAGTGTGCGTCGATGCAGGACCACCGCTATCGCTCAGTGTTAGCGACAGGCTACCTGAGACTACAAACAGGACTGACTGAGCCGCACGATTGGGTTCAGGGTCTTTTGAGCCGCCACCGGGCTTTACTTCAACAAGGTATTGAGAAAACGACGTCGCAAATCCAGACAGTGGTTTTGCGATAACCCATAAACGGGTTTGGTGCCAATGAGGCAAGAAGCTAGTCACAATATCAGTGAATACACTGCGCGGAATAACAGCGTAGGCGTCAGTAAACACAGCCCGTTCACTCATCAGAGCCGTTTGCGGTGGCAGGCCACCTGACGGAACATGATAATTACTCATAAGGCACAAGCTCGTTTATGGGGAATTTAAAAGCCAGCTATTCGACGTTTTCACCAGAATGATCCGGTTGATAACAATCGCTGTAACGGCATGAGACTGAAGCGTCGGTGACTGTAACGATAGCAGACGAATGTTGCAACGACGCCGCATCCAATACGCGTAGGTATGCACTCTATTCGAGCACGAAGTATACTCACTGGTAGATTGGGCTTCGTTATCGAAACGACCTGCTTCATCCTGCCGTATCCACATTAACCGCTCGCACCCGATGATCCTTTAATGGAAGCTTACCTACTTGAATGGCTAAATCTGATTGGTAGATGGGCCCATCTCATAACGGGTATTGCCTGGATCGGTGCTTCCTTCTATTTTGTCTGGCTAGATAATCACTTGCAGCCACCCAAGCTTGCGCAGGATACCGACAAAGGTGTCGGCGGTGAACTCTGGGCAGTGCACGGTGGAGGCTTTTATCAGTCACAAAAATACAAGGTTGCGCCTCCTGAACTTCCAGACACTCTGCATTGGTTCAAATGGGAGGCTTACACCACCTTCATTACGGGTGCGTTTCTGTTAGCCCTTATTTATTGGTACCAAGCGGAAATCTACCTTATAGACCCCAGCGTCATGAATTTGTCGAAGCCTGTCGCTATCGGTATCGGCATGTTCACACTCGCTGGAGGTTGGCTGATCTACGACCAATTGTGTAAATCAGCGATTGGGCAAAAAGAAAACCTGATGGCGCTCGCGCTGCTTGTCGTGCTGAGCTTTGCCGCATGGGCGCTTTGCCAGGTGTTTAGTGGCCGGGGAGCCTACCTTCACTTTGGAGCTATGCTCGGCACCATCATGGTGGCCAATGTGTTTTTTATCATTATGCCGGGGCAACGAGACCTCGTCGCTGCCAAAGAACAAGGCAGAGTGCCCGACCCGATACACGGCATCACCGCCAAACAGCGCTCTGTTCACAACACCTATTTCACCCTGCCCGTGTTGTTCGTCATGATTAGTAACCATTACAGCATGACCTACGCGCACGAATATAACTGGCTCATCCTGATCGCTATGTCATTGGTTGGCGCACTGATAAGGGTTCATTTCGTTAAGGCGCACTTCGGCAAACCCTCGCCTATTCCTATGATCACGGCAGTGTTACTTCTTGTCGGTATCATCGTGGCTTTAGCCCCCAGACAGCCTTCGGCCAAAAGCACTAATCAAAGCAATGCGACAACGGTTGTACCCACGCTGACAGAGGTGTACACCATTGTTGAAGCCCGCTGTGCGTCTTGCCATCACGATGAACCGACACATCCGGGTTTTGCAGCCGCACCTGCAGGAATCAAATTTAATGACGCCGATTCAGTGGCCGCTCAAGCCGGCGCTATCCACCGACAAAGCGTTGTCACTCGAGCCATGCCCATCGGTAATTTGACGGGTATGACTGATGAAGAGCGTCAATTAATTGCCAACTGGTTTGCCACGAACAAATCAAATCAGTAACGGTCTTAACGGATATTGAAAAATAACCCGTTGCGATGATGTCTATACACTTGTGCCTTGGCACGAGCTGTGTAGGCTCTTAATAAACTAGTACCATAGTTCATTGGTAAACCAAGGGAAGACAAGACGACGACATGGCTACAAACCAGATGCTTGATGCTGATGAGATCGAAACCCAGGAATGGCTGGACGCTCTAGAAGCTGTAATTGAAGAAGAAGGACCCGAGAGAGCCCATTTTCTGTTGGAGCGGCTGATAGACAAGGCGCGCCGATCCGGTGCCAACCTGCCTTATGACTCCAGCACCGCTTACGTCAACACGATCCCCTTGCACCTAGAAGCCAAAAGCCCAGGTGACTCGGAGCTAGAGCATCGGCTTCGATCAATGATCCGCTGGAATGCCACCGTGATGGTGCTGCGAGCCCAGCGCGACGATTCAGGCCTTGGCGGTCATCTAGCCAGTTTTGCATCAGCTGCGACACTCTACGATGTCGGATTCAACCATTTTTTCCATGCACCGACACCCGATCATGGCGGTGACGTGGTCATGATGCAGGGGCATTGCTCACCTGGCATCTACGCACGTTCATTCATGGAAGGCCGCCTGACGACAGACGATCTTGACAAGTTTCGCCGCGAAGTCGATGGCGATGGACTCTCCTCATACCCTCACCCTTGGTTGATGCCTGACTACTGGCAGTTCCCAACGGTATCGATGGGCTGGTGTTCACTCACCTCCATCTACCAAGCGCGCTTCATGAAATACCTTCAGGATCGCAGCTTAGCCAAAACCGACAATCGCCAAATCTGGTCATTTCTCGGCGATGGCGAAATGGATGAGCCTGAATCACTCGGCGCCATTTCACTTGCGGGTCGTGAAAAACTCGACAACCTGAATTTTGTCATCAACTGCAACCTTCAACGACTTGATGGTCCAGTGCGTGGTAACAGCAAAATCATTCAAGAGTTTGAAGGCGTCTTCCGAGGTGCTGGCTGGAATGTTATCAAGGTCATCTGGGGTTCTTATTGGGATCCTCTACTGGCTCGTGACAAGTCTGGAAAGTTAATGCAGCTCATGATGGAAACAGTGGATGGTGAATACCAAAACTGTAAAGCCAAAGGCGGTGCTTACACGCGTGAGCATTTCTTCGGCAAGTACCCAGAAACAAAAGCCTTGGTCGCCAACCTAACTGACGAAGACATCTGGCGTCTAAACCGTGGTGGTCACGATCCTCACAAGCTATACGCGGCCTATAAGCAAGCGGTAGAACACAAAGACCAACCTACCGTTATCTTGGTGAAAACAGTCAAAGGTTACGGCCTTGGCGAATCCGGTGAAGGCACCAACGCCACGCACCAGCAAAAGAAGATGGATCTTGAGTCATTGCTGAAAATGCGTGACAGATTCGGCCTCGATTTAACCGATGAGCAAGTCAAGAACTACGAATACATTCTGCCTGACACTGAAAGTGCTGAAATCAAGTACATGCAGGAACGCAGAAAAGCGCTTGGTGGCTACCTACCTCAGCGCAAGAAGTTTGCAGCGCCGTTAGAAGTCCCACCATTAAGTGTTTTCCAGCCGGTACTCGATGGCTCTGGCGACAGAGAGATGTCGACAACGATGTCTTTCGTCCGAATGCTCACCATTTTGACCAGAGACAAAAAGATCGGTAAAAACATCGTTCCTATCGTTCCAGACGAAGCCAGAACCTTCGGTATGGAAGGTATGTTCAGACAATTAGGAATTTACTCCTCTGTCGGCCAATTATACGAGCCGCAGGATCGCGACCAGATCATGTACTACAAGGAAGATAAAAGTGGTCAGATTCTGGAAGAAGGTATTACCGAAGCAGGTGCAATGGCGAGCTGGCTCGCTGCTGCGACCTCTTACTCTACGCATGGCGTAAACATGCTGCCCTTCTACATCTACTACTCGATGTTTGGTTTCCAGCGTATCGGTGATCTAGCTTGGTTAGCGGGTGACATGCGCGCTCGCGGATTTATGATCGGTGGTACAGCGGGACGCACAACGTTGAATGGTGAAGGACTTCAACACGAAGACGGGCACTCACTCGTCCTGTCCAACACGATCCCTAACTGCGTTAGCTACGACCCATGCTTTGGTTACGAGATGGCCGTCATTATTCATAACGGTATGACACGCATGTTCACTAATAACGAAAGCGTGTACTTCTACATCACCGCCATGAACGAAAACTACCTACATCCGGCTATGCCAGAAGGTTCGGAAGAAGGCATTATTAAAGGTATCTATAAGTTTAGAGAGGTTGCAGATGGTGACAAGAAGGCTGCTGCCAAGTTTAAGCATAAGGTTCGTTTATTAGGCGGTGGCACCATCTTAAGAGAAGTCATTGAAGCGGCTACCATGCTTGAAAAAGAATGGAACATCGGTGCAGAAATTTATAGCGTCACAAGCTTTAACGAACTTGCACGTGATGGATTGGATGTGGAGCGCTGGAACATGCTGCACCCCAACGATGAACCAAGACTGCCTTACATAACGCAAGTTCTCGGCGGAGACGATTCACCTGTCGTGAGCTCCACTGACTACATGAAGACTTACTCTGATCAAGTACGTGAATATGTACCTGCTACGTTCACAGCTCTTGGCACTGACGGCTTTGGTCGATCGGATACTCGCGAAAAACTTCGTGAGTTCTTTGAAGTTGATAGACGCTACGTCACTATTGCAGCGCTTCACTCTTTGGCGAAAGATGGAAAACTGGATACTGTTACGGTTGCTAAAGCTGTTCAGCAATACGGTATTGATCCAGATAAGCCAAATCCGGCCACAGCTTAAGGGGTAGCACTATGAGTCAATCAGAAAACACCCCAAGCGTCGATATTGTCGTACCTGACATAGGCGATTCGGAAAACGTTGAAGTCATCGAAATACTCGTCGCTGTCGGTGATTCCGTCAGCGTCGATGATTCCCTAGTCACGTTAGAAAGTGACAAGGCAAGCATGGAGATACCGGCATCAGCTGCCGGTGTCATCGAATCCTTAACTATCTCAGTCGGTGACTCAGTTAACGCAGGCGATGTCATTGGTAAGATGAGCGCTGCAAGCGTCGCAGCCTCACCTGCCGCTGATGAAGCACCGGCAGAAGAAGCACCGGCCGACGCTGCAGCACCCTCTGAGGTAGCGCCTGTTGCACCACCAGCACCTGCCAGTTCAAGTGCCCCAGCAGCAGCTGGCGGTACCCCGAACAACGCAAAATCTTCTTTAAACAAAAGTGCATCTCCAACCGCACACATTAAAGATGACAACATTCGTCTGGCCCATGCAAGTCCTGGGGTAAGGCGTTACGCGCGTGAACTCGGTGCTGACCTATCGCTCGTTCAAGGCTCAGGTCCTAAGAATCGCATCGTAAAAACCGATGTCATGGCATTTATAAAACAAGCCATGGAAGGTATGAGCTCGAACTATGGTTCAAGCGGCGCTGGATTCTCTGGGGGTGGTTCAGGTATACCGCCTATTCCAGACGTTGATTTCTCAAAATTCGGAGAAATTGAACGCGTTGAGTTAGGAAGAATCAATAAGATTAGTGCGGCGAATCTTCATCGCGCTTGGCTAAACTTACCCATGGTGACCCATCACGATTCGGCAGATATCACCGAGATGGAAGCTTTTCGTAAGCAGCTAAAAAGCGAATCCAAAGAAGGCGATCCTAAGATCACTGGGTTAGCTTTCCATATGAAGGCGCTCGCTAAAACGCTCAAAGCCTTTCCAAAAGTAAACAGCTCCCTGTCTGCCGACGGTGAAGCATTATTTTATAAAAAATATTTTCATATCGGTATTGCCGTGGATACACCTAACGGACTTGTTGTGCCTGTGTTCCGTGATGTGGACAAAAAGAGCATCTCTGAACTAGCAGTTGAAATGTCAGACATGAGCGCAAGAGCCCGAGCGAAAAAACTGAAGCCTGATGAAATGCAGGGTGCCAGCATGACTATATCTAGTCTTGGTGGAATTGGTGGTACAGCCTTTACTCCTATCGTCAATCCACCTGAGGTGGCCATTCTGGGCATCACTCGCGCTAGCATGCAACCGGTTTGGGATGGCTCTACGTTTATACCTCGACTTATGTGTCCATTGGATTTGACTTACGACCATCGAGTAGTCGACGGAGCTGACGCCGCTAGGTTCATGGCTCAGTACATTAAAGAAATTAGTGATATCCGCAGGTTGAGCTTATAGATCATGAGTGAATTACAAACAATCAAAGTCCCGGATATCGGTGACGTTAACGACGTTGAAGTTATCGAAGTACTTGTCTCCGTGGGCGACACAGTTGCACCTGAAGACTCCTTAGTCACGGTTGAAAGTGACAAGGCGAGCATGGAAATTCCTGCACCCGTCGCTGGAGTGGTTACCTCTGTAATTGTCAAAACAGGAGATCGTATCGCTGAAGGTAGTGATTTGCTGGTTATCGATGTTGCTGCAACAAGCGGCGAATCTACCACCAACCCGACTACCGAATCACCCGCAGCCGTTGCTGCACCAGAAGCTAAGCCTGATACCGCAGCCGCTGCGGCAGCTGTAGCGCCTGGAGATGCTAACTCAGCAGACGAGCAGTACGACTTTGTTGTAATCGGTGCAGGCCCTGGAGGCTATACGTCGGCCTTTAGAGCGGCTGACTTAGGCCTTAAGGTTCTTTTGATTGAGCGCTACCCTATCTTGGGTGGTGTTTGTCTCAATGTCGGCTGCATACCGTCTAAAGCGCTTCTGCATACGGCTGCGATCATTCAAGAAACTCGCGACATGGGAGCTCACGGCGTAACCTTTGGTGAGCCAAAAATCGATATCGATAAACTGCGCGGTTTTAAAGAAGATGTTATCGGCAAACTAACCAGTGGGCTGTCAGGGCTGGCAAAGCAACGTAATGTCACCGTTGCTCATGGTAAAGCCACGTTCACATCAACTCATACACTCAGCATTACCGATGACGGCAACGGTGTTCGTACGGTTGGATTCAAGCATGCAGTCATCGCTGCTGGCTCAAAGAGTATTCGTATACCGGGCTTCCCGTACGACGACCCTCGCCTTATGGATTCTACTGGAGCTCTAGAGCTTGCAGATATTCCGGACCGATTACTGGTAATCGGGGGTGGCATTATCGGTTTAGAAATGGGCTGTGTTTACGCAGGCTTAGGCTCCAAAGTGACGGTTGTGGAATTGTCCGAAGGACTCATGCCTGGCTGTGACAGAGACTTAGTTCGCCCGCTTGAAAAACGCTTACGAGCAGACTTTGAAAACATTTTCTTAGGTTCCAAAGTCACCGGAATGACATCGACAGAGGCAGGTTTATCGGTGAATTTTGAAGGGGGTAAAGCACCTGAGAATGACACCTTCGACCGCGTATTACTGGCAGTTGGACGTAGCCCTAATGGCCGTGAGATTGCCGCTGATGTGGCAGGTGTTCATGTTGATGAGCGAGGCTTTATTCCCGCTGATTCTCAGCAAAAAACCAACGTGGATCATATTTTCTCCATCGGAGATATCGTTGGGCAGCCAATGCTTGCACACAAAGCAACACATGAAGGCAAAATCGCAGCGGAAGTTGCATCGGGTATGAAGTCTTATTTTGATGCGAAGACTATCCCATCCGTTGCATACACAGACCCCGAAGTTGCTTGGATGGGTTTAACTGAAACTGCTGCTAAAGAACAAGGTATTAAAGTGGCCAAAGGCGCTTTTCCTTGGGCGGCAAGCGGTCGTTCTTTGAGCATGGGACGCAGCGAAGGCATGACGAAAATCATATACGACCCTGAGACCAAGCAAATCTTGGGTGCGGGTATGGTCGGTCCTAACGCCGGTGAATTAATTGCGGAAGCCGTGTTAGCACTAGAGATGGGGGCAGACATTGAAGATATCGCTCTTACTGTTCATCCTCACCCTACTTTGTCAGAGACCTTTAACTTCGCAGCTGAAGTGGCTGAAGGTACGGTCACTGACATTTACGCACCAAAACGCTAATAGCGTTTGTGGCGGTAGTGACTACTGATAGCCAGTAGTCGCTACCGCCGAGTCTTAACGTTGTCGGGCCTTAGCTAATTGGTCTTAGACTGAATTCGCTGGTCGACCCGTTGCTACAGCGGTAATTCGGCTTTCAAAAAACACACTTTGATCGCCGTCTTTCACAGCCGTATCCTGCCGATCAAATGAGATCGTTAACGTGTGAGCACCTGCTGCTTGCGCCTTACTCGTCGCAAGACTTTCACACAGGCTTTGAGCCGCCGCGACGCCCTCCTCTAAATCATCAAAATCCATGGGGCCATCCGGAAACAACACACTGACCCGTTTCCCACCTGCCGGTGCGATGGATATGACCTGCTCTTGGCGAATGGTTCCAACCACCGCCCCAAGCGCATTAGCAACATGGGCATAGGTTGGCAGAACAACTTCAGTGCCGAGTAGCTCTCCAGCCAGCTGGTAATAACTAGCAGCGGGTGCACCTAATCCAACGATGGGCACATCAAGCTTGGCTTGTAACTGAAACAAACTCTTGGTGTTTTTATTTAACGATCGACTAACCAGCTGTAGTTGAGACTCATTGAATGCCTCCGTACTTTCATCACATGCTGCAACCGTATCTAGTAATACCATGGCTGTTTGCTCTGATACTAATCGCATAACAGACGATGCAAACTCCTCATCGTTGTTGAATTCACGACCTAGATTTGCAGCCGAATACCGCATCATCAATGCAGCGCCAAGTTGAGCTCCACGCAGCTCCCAATCAGACTGCACACCCAACACATGACAGGCATCACTGGGTGTAAAACCTGACCTAAGAACAACACCCCGCTGCTCTAACTTACTCAGGGCTCGCTCTAACGTTTGATCGCTAAATAAGGTTTGTATAGCGATTGGGCCTTCACAGATTCGTTCGTACAACTCGCGTTGTTGAAGTGAGAGATCCGTTGCCAGAGGACCATGAGTCATCACAAATTGTGCGCTATGAGTTGTACTAAATGGGAGGGCCAGCTGGGCCTCTAAATCAGCAATCAGTTCTGGATGCTGCTTCATGAGTAAGCTCAATGGCACCACTCGATGAGGCCCAGCTGTAAATTTATGGGTATTTCTGTCGAACCTAATGGCACTATCACCACCCAAGCCGTAGGTTCGAACATCGACCGCTTTAACCATCGTTCTCCAACCACCTACCGTTGCGCCATCAGGATTAAGCCGCGGCTGGCCATCGCGAATTAATGCAACATCGGTGGTTGTACCCCCCATATCTGAGACCAACACGGTTGGGTGCTTACATAAAAATTGCGCCCCGACAACACTTGCGGCTGGCCCGCTGAGAATAGTCTCCACTGGGTATTGCGTGGCCATCACATCGCTGATTAAAGACCCGTCACCCTTAACGACCATAAGGGGTGCGGTTATATTGTGCTCCGATAACAATCCCTTAGCGGCATCCAGTAGAGAACCAATCATAGGAATTAAACGTGCGTTTAATAACGCTGTTAATGCCCTGCGCGGAGCGTCTAAGCCTGAGCTAAGGTGGTGGCCACAGGTCACAGGTTTCCCCGTTAATTCTGCGATTAAGTCTCGAATACGATTTTCATGCTCAGGATTTCGAACCGCAAAAACGCCCGAGACAGCATACGCATCGACTGTATCATTCACGCGATTGACGAACTCCGTACAGGCGTTCACGTCAGGATCGCATAGTGATCGACCGCCTGCATCATGTCCACCACTGATGAACACGTGCGGATCTCCAGCTAATGCTTCACCTAAATTCGCACGCTGCATTTGCGATGGCGAAAAACCGATGAGCACCAAAGCGACCGAACGTCCACGACCTTCCACTAAGGCATTGGTGGCCAATGTGGTCGACAATGAAACAAGGGTGATGTCAGACATTGCCGGTTTATCAAGAAGGCCCTCAACTGCTCCTCTTAAGCCCTCAATCAGGTTGTCGTGGGTAGTCAACGACTTCGCGCTGGCAAGCACGTTTAATGCATCGTCCACTATCACTGCATCGGTGTACGTACCACCGGTGTCTAGACCTAGCTGATAACCCACTTTTCTTAGACCTTTTGAATTTTCATGACTATTAACCAACCCCCGCTACTTGTAAAGCACCGACGTTGATTTTGCGATATCCCATGTCGCTGGATACGAAGTTTGCGGCATAACACAAATTTGGCTTATCAGCGATGGACTCTCAACTGAGAGATTGATAGCAAAATATTGACCTAATTCACCGCTTACATGTATCTCAAAGCCCTGTAAACACAGTTCAAGGCATTGCCGTTGCATACAACTTTGAAAACTAACTGCGCAATGGTGCCCAATATGACGTTCAGTCTAAAAACACAATCGGCTGTCTTGCAACGACTCAAGCCCGCTAAAGGCTTTACGCTGATCGAAATTCTCATTGTTGTGGCCATTATCGGCATACTCGCAGCCATAGCGATACCCAACTACTCAAGCTACGTAACGAAGACTCGCCGTGCTGACGGCCAGGTTGCTTTGATGAACGAGATTCAGTCATTAGAGCGTTGTAAAACCACCTCTTATACATTTGCAGGGTGCACCGTAACCTCCGCCACATCTCCAGAATCTCACTACCAAATAACCCTGAGTGGCACAACAGGCACCTCCTACACCCTAACGGCAACAGGCCAAGGTGGGCAAGCAAACGACACCGCTTGCAATGTCATGACAATAGATGGGCGAGGCATACGAACTCCAGACCCTGATACATCGCCATGCTGGCCCGATTAAGGAAACAACCCACTCAGCTAACACAGACGTTTTGAGCCACTCCCTACTCGTCAAGCGCGCTAGAGAGTGGACACACCTTCCAGTTTATAAACTTTAAATTAAAGCCGCCGATATGCCAGACATGGAAAGAAAAACTGCCAATGGCTTCACCCTACTAGAGCTACTAGTCACGCTGGCTATAGCAGGAATATTGCTGGGCATCGGCGTCCCCAGTTTCGGTTCACTCATAAAGGAGAGCCGAATAAGCTCTCAATACAATTCGTTAGTGGGTTCGATGTATCAGGCACGCTCTGAGGCTATCAAAGGTGCTTCTGATGTAACTGTTTGTCCTAAGAATGCTCTCGGCAGTACTCAATGTGGCGGAGCCAATAGCTGGGAGAACGGTTGGATCGTCTTTTTAGACAATACCAATACACCTGGCGAACTCACTGCAAACATTGACGCCGATGACGAAATCATTTCGGTCAAACCTGCAACAAAAGGTGACAACACTATTTCCGCATTTGGCTCTACGACGAATGTGGTTGGAAATGTGGCCGATGTCAGCTACGTGCGATATCTCCAAAACGGCTCGAGTACGCTCTCTACCGGCTCAATTGTTATTTGTGATACCACCCGAGGCGCCGACTCATCACGCGCCCTAAACATTGTTCAAACCGGCGACATAAGAAGAGGAGCTGTTAGATCAGGAAGCACAGCTCCACTGGATGTTTTCGACCGCCCTGTCGATTGCCCATGATTCGCATCAGATTCCGCCATGAATAAGATAAGTTTAATCTCTACAGGCCCAATCGTGAACCAGACAAATTCAAAGCCTAAGAATTGTCACGCACCCAAACGATCCCAAAGCGGTGTTGGATTAATTGAAGTGCTCATTGCTGTGGTTGTTATGTCCGTTGGTTTTCTTGCAGCAGCAAGAATGCAAGTGGAAGGCATGCGCTTCAGTCAAAGTGCTTACTACCAATCACAAGCACATTTTCTTGCTAACGACATGATCGATCGCATGCGCAGTAACATTCAAGGCGTACTCGATGGAGACTATAACAACGTATCGACCAGCTCCTCTGCAGTAAAACCTACCTGCGCAGATTGCACACCATCAGAAGTCGCACAATTGGACATATTTGATTGGAGTTCAAATTTGTTCGACTTAGCAGGTACCGCCGGATTTATTCCAGCACTGCAAAGCGGAGATACACCGGCCAATGGCAGGATTATCCTGATAGGCGGCGAACAATACGCCATTGAGATGTCTTGGTCAGAATTGATTGCGGGGGCAAACACAACCCAGCGTCTACGCATTCAATTCGAACTGGAGACCAGAGGAATATGAATCAGCCTCATCACAGTAAGGGATTCTCACTGATCGAGTTAATGATCGCAATGGTCTTAGGACTCATGCTTTCAGCTGGTATTTTCACGGTTTTCTCAGGCAACAAACAAAGTTCTGACCTAACGACTACGATGGGTGATATGCAAGAGAATGCGAGATTTGCATTGAACCAACTCTCATCTGATATTCGAATGGCAGGTTTCCAAGGCTGTAACGATATTAATCGCGGTGGTCCAACGATATTGGCAAATGACGCGCCTACGACGAACCTTGCGCTAACAGCCTCAAGCGGATCACTTATTAACACAGCCTCAAGCTGGAGTCCCGACTCAGCACTTGGAGGATCTGTCCCTGCCCAGAATAGAAACGCTATAGCTGGCACTCACGCATTGAGCTTACAGTTTGGCTCCCCTGCCTCCTACCCTTTATCTGAAAACGTAGGTAACGGCGGTGTCCCAGAACGCTCAGCTGATATTAAATTAGATATAAGTGCGGGAATTTCCAGCGAGCCGTTCAACATGAAAGCTGGCGAATACGCAATCATCAGCAATTGCATCGGCGCTGATTTAATAAAAATAAGCTCTGTATCTGAAGGTGCCACTGTTGCGGTTATTGGTCATGAGAACTCTATGAACTCAGACGACTCACTAACCATTGACTACCTGGCGAATCCTAGTACCAAATTTATGCGTTTCAATTCAAACGTGTATTACGTTGGCGATACAGGTAGTACTAGCTCCGATGGGACCGCAATCACAGGATTATATAAACAAACACTGCCCTACGACGCCACCAACCCCCCAATCCTTATGGTGTCTGGGGTCGAGAACATGAGAATTGTATTCGGCGTTAGAACAGGCACTAATACACTCAGTTTTCAAACACCCGACGCAGCAGGACTCACCGCAAGCAATATAGAGAGTATACGTGTTGGCTTATTGATGGTATCCGAAAACGAAATAACAGAAGTAGAAGATACAAGAACCTACTCGTTGGCGGGACAACCGATTACCGCGGCTGCAGGCGGCAGCGCTGGTGGCGACACACATGCCCGAGACAATCGCTTTCGATTGGCATTTAACACGACTGTCAAGATTCGCAACAGGCGTACCGAATGAGATATATGAACACTCCAATGAAATACGAGAAATCTCAGCGTGGTGGTGCCTTGCTAGTGGCAATGGTCATGATATTCATGCTTTCCATTATGGGCATTTCAGTCATGCGTAGCTCTACTCTAGAACACAGAATGGCTGTCAATGCGATCAGAACAGCAGCTACGTTTCAGGCTGCAGAATCGGCATCAAACTTAGCATTGAACTCCGCTGACAACCTGACTGAAGCGTACAACATGGGATTAAACAGTAACTACGAAGTCAGTAGTGTGTCTGTGGATACCGCCATCGGCTTAGATTCAATATCAACGCTTGCCTACGCAGGTGAGGTGCCTATCGAAGGTTTTTCAGCGGGCATTGGAAATAACTTCGAAGCTCTGGTCTTTATAGCAACGGGGATTAGCACCATGGAAGATGCTGGAACACAATCCAACGTTGAGCAAGGTGCCTACCGCATCGTACCGGCTAACTAGCGATTATCCGCATAGTTTAAAACATATTTAGACAATATTCGATCTATAAAATACGTGTCAGCGTCAATGGCTATGAAAACTAACAATATATTTGCACGCTTCGTCAGGCCCATCCGCGCCTCATTAAAGATAGCAACGTTTTCAATTATTGGAGCCACCATTGCGCTTTCGGCTGCCCAGGCTGATGACACAGAAGTCTTCTTCTCCCAAGCCGAAGGCGATTCAAGCACACATCCGAATATCCTTTTCATTCTCGACAATTCCGGCTCAATGGGTAATCCAGCCGTTGGCGGTGGCACTAAGTTACAGGCCATGAAGGATGCCATGAACGACATCATAGACACAGCCGATAACATCAATTTAGGCATGGTGAACTTCTTAAATGCTGCGGGCAACCATGGATCTGAGCTGGTATACCCAGTCACCCCTATCAACACTCCCGGTGCAAGGCAAGCAATGAAAGATGTTGTCAATGCCATGAACAACGAAACCAATACCCCATTAGTAGGGGCGCTGTATGAGTCAGCGATGATCATGCGCGGTGGCAATATTCAGGAAACTGCAACAACGTACACAAGCCCTATCTTGGGAGAATGCCAGAGCAATCATATTGTCATGCTCTCAGACGGACAAGCTTGGCAAAATGAAGCGGTAGCAAAAACTCAAGCGTTAATCGGTCAAACCTGCCCGCTAGACACCACCTCGTTTGGAACTGAATCTGGACAATGTGGAATAGAGTTAGCTCAATGGCTTGCCAATACCGATCACAAGCCAAGCTTTTCAAAGGAGATGAACATAACCGTTTCCACCATTGGCTTCAATATTAGCAGCACCTACTTAAATGACGTTGCAACTGCTGGTGAAGGTGAATACTACGAAGCAGATCGCTCTGAAGAACTTGTCGATGTTTTCAATGAAATTATCACTACTGTTAAAGACATAGAAACAACGTTTGTAGCGCCAGCAACATCCATTAGTCAGTTTAATCGTTTGACACAAAGCAACGATCTATTCTTTGCGATGTTCAAACCCGCATCTACATCTACCTGGTCAGGCAACCTTAAGCGATACCAGCTCGGCTATCAAGGTGGCGAAATCGTTATAAAAGATGTAAACAACAACCTTGCAGTTGACCCTGCAACAGGTTTTTTCAAAGATACCGCTCAAAGTGACTGGAGTGATGTCGTCGATGGAAACACAGTCGCCATCGGTGGCGCTGCAGGCGAGTTACAAAGTAATACACGTGCTATCTATACCCACGTCGGAGCATTACCCAACGGCGGTTCAGCCTTGTCAAATGTACTAAACGAGACAAACGCCTCTATTGCAACACTGCTTGCCCTCATATTGCCAGCAGAGCGATCTGATCTGATCAAATGGATCAAGGGCATCGATATCAAAGGTGAGGTTGCTACGTCTAACGAACGAAAGCACATGGGGTCGATACTACATTCAGCTCCAGTAACAGTGAACTACGGCGGTGGTAAGTCATTGGTGTATGTCGGTACCAATGAAGGTTTTTTACATGCCATCAATAAAAATGATGGAACTGAAGAATTCGCGTTCCTACCTCAAGAACTCATACCTAATCTAATCGATTTTTACACCAACAAGGGAGCGAAGAATCGCCCTTACGGATTAGACGGCGATATTTCCCTATTACACACCGATGACAACGGGAACTCAATTGTCGACGGTGCTGATAAAGCTTATTTATACGTTGGTATGCGTCGCGGTGGCGATGACTACTATGCCTTAGATATCACTAATCCAAATAGCCCGCGATTAATGTGGCGCCTTGATGGTGGCAACGGAGACTTCGCCGACTTAGGTCAGACGTGGTCCAAAGCGACACCAACTAAAATTCAATTCAACGGATCTTCTCGTGATGTACTCATTTTTGGTGGTGGATATGACACCAACCAAGATCCAGACGATAACAGCGCGGCAACAACATCCGGACTCAGTGACACAGTGGGAAGCACCATTTATATCGTCGATGCACTCACAGGAAACAAGATTTGGAGTGCCTCCGATAACATCGCAGGTGTCTCAGCCGATATGACTTACAGCATTCCTTCCGACCTGCGAATTATTGACGTGAATGGTGATACGTTCGCCGATCGAATATATGTCGGCGACATGGGCGGACAAGTATGGCGCTTTGACATAAAGGCTTACCATCAAACGAGTGACGGCATAAACGGACTTGTTGATGGCGGCGTTATCGCAAACTTAAGTACTCCGGCAAATACCCTTCGGTTCTACAACGAACCTGATGTTGCATTAATGTCACATGAAGGTGAGAGATTCATGTCTGTGAGCATAGGCTCCGGTTGGCGTGCTCACCCACTTGACGATGTCGTTGAAGACCGATTTTATATGCTGCGCGACAACTCTCCATTAGTTACGCCTGAAGGTTACGGTATGCGAAGTGGCATTTCATGGAAGCCTGTTGAAGAGAGTGATTTAACCAATGTAACCAACTCTGTATCAGCCGATCGCGCACCCGGTGCAGACAGGGAGGGCTGGATGATAAATCTGGTGGATAGCGGTGAGAAAAACCTAAGCAGAAGCCTAACCGTTAACAATCAAGTGCTGTTTACAACCTATGCCCCTATCGCCCCCACCGATGCTTGCTCTCCAGGGTCGGGACAAGGATTTATTTACGCATTAGATGTTGTTACTGGAGATCCTGTGCTGCCGTTAAATGGTGGTTCAGGGTCAGGTGATCTTGAGAAAGAAGATCGAAAAAGAGTGCTGTCTAATCAAAGTATTCCACCGTCTCCAACTGCAGCCATTGCAGATATCGGTGGTGCAATTCGTACCAGCGTTATCGTGGGCACTGAAACGCCTTTAAACGACCTACCGTTTTCCGATCTTACAAAACGCACCTATTGGCAAGACTTGCGCCGCGGTGAAACGACGCCAGCAACGTGCCGTTCAGCTGCTGGACGCTTGGGAGTCTGTCGTTAGCAACCCAAAATACAACCTTCTACGCAGAGAAAAAATCTGCGTCACATTCAATTTTAATCTGCAGTTCCCAATCAAATCTTGCGCACCAACTAAAGCGCGACACAATGACGGCCGCTATACCGCCAAACTTGTGTCAAATATGGATGTAAGACCCTATGCAACCTAAGAACACAGCAATGAACTTGTTTCGACCTATACGTTCTGCCGTGAGGGTGTTCGCACTTTCGCTAATAGCGAGTGCTGTGACGCTATCAGTGGCAAAAGCCGACGACACGGAAATATTCTTCTCTCAAGCAGAAGGAGATACAAGCACCTACCCTAATATCGTTTTTATTCTGGATAATTCAGGGTCGATGAATGGCAATATTGCAGGCGGAACTCAATCCAAGCTGCAAGCCATGAAGGACGCCATGAATATTATTATCGACTCTGTCGAAAATATTAATATGGGCATGGTAAATTTCTTAGGAAGTACTGACGACTACAGATCTGAAATGGTGTACCCCGTTACCTCAGTCTCCGAACCTGGGGCAAGAGATGCGATGAAAGCCGTCGTTAATAACATGGTTGGTAATCGAGCAACACCACTCGTAGGCGCTCTATACGAATCAGCGATGATTATGCGCGGTGGTAATATTGAAGAGACATCGGCGTCCTATACAAGCCCTATGGTGGGCGAATGCCAGAACAACCATATTGTCATGCTCTCAGACGGACAAGCATGGCGAAATGAAGCTGTACCAAAAACTGAGGCTTTGATTGGCGGTTCGTGTGCCCTAGCTAGCTCTTCTAATAGAGATCGATTCGAGCAATGTGGACGCGAACTTTCACAATGGCTGTACAACACAGACCACAGTTCTAGTTTGTCTAATGAACAGAATATTAGCGTCTCCACAATCGGTTTCAATATCAGCAGTACTTTTCTTGATGATGTAGCAAGCGCAGGTGGAGGCGAATATTACGAGGCAAACCGTGCTGACGAACTTGTTGACGTTTTCAATGAAATCATCACATCAGTTAAAGATATCGATACCACATTCGTTGCACCGGCAACATCTATAAGTCAGTTTAATCGACTCACTCAGAGTAACGACTTGTATTTCGGTTTGTTCAAACCTGGATCGTCAACCACATGGTCTGGCAATCTTAAACGTTACCAGTTAGGTGTTGATTCTGGTTCAATCGTAATAGCCGATGCTAATGGAGATCCTGCCGTTGATCCAGATACCGGCTTTTTTAAAGAGACGGCCCAAAGCTTTTGGAGTACCAGTGCTGACGGGTCTTCAGTGGAAGCTGGCGGTGCTGCAGGAACCATGGTCAGTTCTAACAGAACGGTGTACACCCACCTTGGCTCTATTCCAACCACAGGAACGACGCTTAACGATGTTTTTGCACCCGGGAATACAACGATCAATACATACTTAGCCGGCCTTCCAAGCGACGTACAAGAAATGGTTGTCGAGTGGGTAAAAGGTAAGGATGTAAAAGATGAAATTGCCAGCTCAACCGAGCGTCAGCACATGGGTGATGTTCTTCACTCAGC
>CALKLO010000041.1 GCA_937991945.1 uncultured Granulosicoccus sp. | reverse complement strand
GTTTATCTAGTCGTGTTGACTAGCGCAAAACCACTTTGATGAAATGTAAATATTGAACTGAACTAAGCGCAGGTAAACGCGCATAAGAAATACGCAATCACACCTGTGTAAATAGGGTGTTGATGAGCTGAAATTGAACTCGAAACACAAGAACACCCGTCGTGAATAAATATTCCTTTTTTTTAAACGGCATATCAAAAAGGCGTTCTTGAGATCCATGCTCAGAAATAATTGCCTCGCCAAGCAGTAAATTCGCTGGGTAGAAGTGTGTTTGGAAATAGTGCAAAAAATATGAAGCCACCTGCGTATCTGAGCCAATTTGAGAACTCGGTTTAGCACCGATTTGACGCCAGTTCAGATTGCTGAATGGAGCCACGTTCGTCACGCATATCGAAAAATTATGTGACGTGAATCATGCTGGGTTTTTTTGGAATACCTCACGATCTTTTTTTGTAAAATTCACACTGTGTAATTTCTATTGTGAAATTATCATTCACTTTTCCCTAAACTGCCGTTAAGCCTTAGGACAGGCGAACTTCCACATACGTGGAGTCAAATCGTCAGTTAAACGTTGGAGCAAGATCATGGGCATGAATCAACAATTCAAAACATCAGCAAGCTGGGACCAGGCAATCAACTTCCTGGACAAGAGCTTTCCTTTAGCAGAGGGCTCACATGCAGCCGCCAATGCGTATTTGGTGTATTTCGACCACCTTCTGATTATTAGAGCTGATGGAACCATGACGGGGTTATCCAGTCCTGCACAATTTGTAGAGGCCGGCGGCAACGAAGAGAGCCCTCAGTCAATCCTTCTTGAGAGCAATGGTGTTCAGGTTGAAATCGAACCGGACCAGGCGGGTGCAAAGTGCGCTGGCTCTATGCCCAATCACCGAATGCAATTACTCACACAACTGTAAGAGAGCAAACACGTTTTCTCTTAAGTTAAAACCGATATTTAAATAGGAAAGTTATCGTAATGAATCCGTACCGTACTCTTACCTCTGATGCAGCCAGCACTATTGCCTCAAACGGCAGTAGCTGGGAAGCTATCAATCCTGAAAATGTTGCGCGTATGCAACTTCAAAATCGTTTTCGCACAGGTCTTGATATAGCGCGTTACACCGCCGGTATCATGCGCGAGGACATGGCAGCGTATGACAAGGATTCTTCGCAGTACACTCAGTCTCTAGGTTGCTGGCATGGTTTTATAGGGCAACAAAAACTCATTTCAATCAAGAAGCATTTCGGTACAACGAAAGGGCGCTACTTGTATTTGTCAGGTTGGATGATTGCTGCGCTAAGGTCTGAATTTGGTCCTCTGCCTGATCAATCAATTCACGAAAAGACATCAGTGCCTGCACTTATAGAGGAGCTGTATACATTTTTAAAGCAGGCTGACGCTCGAGAATTACGCCATCTTTTCACAGAACTTGATGAGGCGCGTGCGCAAAATAATCAAGTAGCTGAAAAAGCAGCCATGGATAAAATCGATAACTTTCAAACCCATGTAGTGCCTATTATTGCCGACATTGATGCAGGGTTTGGTAACGAAGAAGCCACATACTTATTGGCTAAAAAGATGATTGAGGCGGGTGCTTGTGCCTTGCAAATTGAAAACCAAGTGTCTGATGTAAAGCAGTGTGGTCATCAAGACGGCAAGGTTACGGTCCCTCACGAAGATTTCATCGCTAAAATTAATGCGCTTCGGTATGCCTTTCTAGAAATGGGCGTAGACGACGGTGTCATTGTGGCGCGAACTGACTCTTTAGGTGCTGGCTTGACTCAAAAAATTCCAGTATCCCGTGAGCCTGGTGATCTCGGTGATCAATACAATGCGTTTTTAGCGGGTGAAGAAGTATCGTCACTAGCTGACATTAACGCAGGAGACATCGTCATACAGCAAGGCGGCAAGACGATAAAGACATCGCGTCTGCCTAACGGCTTGATGCAATTCCGCGCAGGCTCCGGTGAAGATCGTTGCGTACTGGATGGTATTACATCGTTGCAAAACGGCGCTGACCTACTTTGGATTGAAACAGAAAAGCCACATGTTGGCCAAATAGCTGGCATGGTTAATCGCATAAGAGAAGTCATTCCCAACGCCAAATTGGTCTACAACAACAGCCCCTCGTTTAACTGGACACTTAATTTTCGCCAGCAAGTGTTCGATGCTTGGCAAGAAGAGGGCAAGTCAGTTGATAGTTACGAGCGTGCTGATTTGATGAATGAGAAGTACGACGCCACCGACCTAGCGGTTGATGCAGATGCGCGAATTCAGGCATTTCAATCTGAAGCGGCGGCTCATGCGGGTATTTTCCATCATCTTATTACTCTGCCGACTTACCACACGGCTGCTCAGTCAACGGATGATCTGGCCAAGAACTACTTTGGTGAGCAAGGTATGCTGGCTTATGTTCGTGACGTGCAGCGCCGCGAAATCCGCGATGGATTGGCCTGTGTTAAGCACCAAGATATGTCAGGGTCCAATATTGGTGATGATCATAAAGAGTATTTTTCAGGCGCTCAGGCACTCAAAGCCTCTGGAAAAGACAACACGATGAATCAGTTTGGGTAAGTAATACAGCCTAGGTGCCGCCGCTAACTGGCGGTGCCTAGGGTTTATGGACGAATGGTTGAAACGCTTTTCAGCCTAGGTCACTTGATTTTGTGCGCTTTTAGGCCGAAACTTGTCGGTTAACTAACAGCCTTTGCCGCACTTATGACAGATCGTACACCGACCGTTATCTACACGTTGACCGATGAAGCTCCGGCTCTGGCAACTTATTCGCTACTGCCAATCGTGCAGGCTTTTACTCAAGCCGCTGGAATTGCTGTCGAAACGCGCGATATTTCTCTTTCAGCGCGAATTTTGTCTCAATTCAATGATCAGTTAACGGCTGAGCAGCAAACGCACGACGCGTTGGCTGAATTGGGCGATCTGGCAGTAATGCCGACAGCCAACATCGTCAAGCTACCTAACATTAGCGCCTCCATTCCTCAGTTGAAAGATGTCATTGCCGAATTACAGGCACAGGGCTTCAAAATCCCTAACTATCCGGATGAGCCAAAGACTGACGCTGAGAAAGATGCGCGCAGCCGTTATGACAAGGTCAAAGGCAGTGCGGTAAACCCAGTTTTACGCGAAGGTAATTCTGATCGTCGTGCCCCCGCAGCTGTAAAAAGCTATGCACGCGCCAACCCACACGCAATGGGAGCTTGGAGTCCTGAGTCAAAATCCCACGTGGCGCATATGTCTGCTGGTGATTTTTTCTCAAACGAAAAGTCGGTAACCATCGCTGCGGATACCACTGTTCGCATAGAACACGTGTCCAGCGCTGGGGACGTGACCGTCATGAAGTCAGATTTTGCCGTGCTTGCTGGCGAGATTGTAGATTCTACTTATATGAGTAAAACGGCCTTGACTCAATTCTTGGCTGAGCAAATTGTCGATGCTAAAGAGCAAGATGTACTGTTTTCAGTGCATTTGAAAGCCACCATGATGAAGGTGTCTGACCCGATCTTGTTCGGCCATGTTGTTAAAGCCTTTTTTGCCGAGATGTTTGCCGAGCACGGCGAAGCACTGAGTGCTGCAGGCGCTAACCCTAATAATGGTCTAGGCAGCGTGTTGAACGCTATTGCCGAGATGCCTGATGATCAGCAAGCAGCCATCATGAAAGCCATTGATGAGGCTTATGCAAACGGGCCAGGCATTGCGATGGTGAACTCTGACAAGGGGATTACTAATCTGCACGTGCCTAGCGATGTCATCGTCGATGCCTCTATGCCTGCGATGATACGAACATCAGGAATGATGTGGAACGTTGAAGGCAAGCTACAAGACACTAAGGCCGTTATTCCTGATAGCTGTTATGCACCGGTTTACCAAGAAGCCATTCAATTTTGCCAAGAGCATGGTGCGTTTGATCCAACTACGATGGGCACAGTGCCTAACGTTGGCCTAATGGCACAAAAAGCGGAAGAGTACGGCTCTCACGACAAGACGTTTGAAGTTCCTGCAGCTGGCACGATGCGGGTTATTGATGGCGCAGGTACTGAGCTTATGAGTCACACGGTCGAGGCGGGTGATATTTGGCGGATGTGCAATGTGAAAGATGCTCCGGTACGAGATTGGGTGCGTTTGGCTGTATCTCGCGCGAAAGCAACTGGCAGCCCAGCTATTTTCTGGCTTGATGCTGCTAGAGCCCACGATGCTCAGCTTATTGCCAAAGTCAGCACGTACCTGGGTGACCATGACACCACAGGCCTGAACATCAGCATCATGACGCCTGCCGATGCCACAAACTTCACTATGCTGCGTTTAAAAGACGGGAAGGACACTATTTCAGTAACTGGTAACGTTCTTAGAGACTACCTCACTGATTTGTTCCCTATTTTAGAGCTAGGCACCAGCGCGAAAATGCTCTCTATAGTGCCGTTGATGAACGGTGGTGGATTATTCGAAACCGGTGCCGGTGGTTCTGCGCCTAAGCACGTTGAGCAGTTGGTTGGCGAGAATCACCTTCGTTGGGATTCACTGGGAGAGTTCTTAGCCATAGCGGTCTCATTGGAGCATTTTGCGGAAACTGAGAATATTGCTCGAGCACAGCTGCTTGCCACTAGTTTGGATGCGGCTACGAGTAAGTTGCTTCTTGAGGGTAAATCACCGTCGCGTCGCGTTAAAGAGCTAGACAATCGGGGCAGTCACTTCTACCTGGCCATGTACTGGGCGGAAGCCCTGAGCCAGCAGAATGATGATGCTGAGCTGAAAGCTCAATTTGCGACCCTTGCGGAGGCGTTAGCGGCCAAAGAAGAGCAGATCGTTGCAGAGCTGAACGAAGTGCAGGGCAAGCCTGTCGATATCGGTGGATACTATCGTCCTAGCGTAGAAAAGTGCTCAGAAATCATGCGCCCAAGCGCTACGTTTAATGCATTACTAGCAACTGTCTAAATCGGTTGTTTTTAGTTAGCGCCTTCACGTTCAGTGAAGGCGCTTATCGAGCTGCTGACGACACACTTTTTTCGCGGCTCAGTATCAGTGAAATAAGCAAAAAATTGACGCTCATTGATACCTTAATAGTCGTGGGACCCTTTTATTGACGTGAGTTATCCACGTTATCCACAAAATCTGTGGATAACATTGTGGATGAAACCATAATTGAGGGATGAAACCCACGTCCTGTAACAGTTTTGTTAGATTGTTTATAAATTGAACAATGCCTGTTTGTTCAATATATTCAATAGGTTGCAGTGCATTCTTAAAGTAGCTGTACGTTCACATACAACATAATTTGAACTGCATCAACTTTTATTTTACCTGTGCATAAGCGCTGATATTTTCAGGCTCGTCAAGCCCAAAAAGTACGTTTTTCGGGTAAAAATCGCAGATATTTTCGCTAAATACTCTGGAATCCGGCGAGATAATGACACTCGCCGTAATTACCGATCTAAATAGTGAAAATTTGCTCTCTGTAGTAGCGTAACTCCGCGATACTTTCGCGAATATCATCCATCGCCAGGTGGGTATTCTCTTTTGAAAATCCGTCACTGATAGAGGGCTTCCAGCGCTTGACTAATTCCTTAATCGTGCTGACGTCTACATTGCGGTAGTGGAAGAACTCTTCCAACGTTGGCATGTACTTAACCATGAAGCGACGATCTTGCCCAATGCTGTTTCCACACATTGGGCTTTTGCCAGCATTGATCCACGGTTCTAGAAAAGCGATGGTGTCAGCACTAGCGCTCTCTAAGCTATGGGTACTCTCGCGCACACGATCCACAAGCCCAGAGGCGGTGTGGTGTTCAGTATTCCAATCATCCATTGCAAGCAAGCGCTCATCATCGACGTGGATAGCGATAACCGGACCTTCAGCCAGAGTGTTAAGCTGAGGATCAGTCACGATACTTGCAATCTCTATAATAGTGTCGGTCTCAGGCTCTAGACCTGTCATTTCCAGATCGACCCAAATAAGATTGTCATTGTTTATTGACATCAAGTTGTCTCGTTTTTTATTCTTTGGTGATGCAGAAGTATTGACGATTGCTGCCTGATTGCCAGAAATTTTTGTCTTAATCTTCCAACTAAAGCGTTAGATCCTTTTTTTGGGTCTAAATGGACTGCCTAACTTTATGCAAGCATACATTGTGCAACTTAACTACCGAAACACTTTCATCTGATGCTTCATTTCACAGATTCGCTCTAAGCTCGTGATAATCAAAGCCCGCGTAGTGGCGAATTTCAGGAAAACGGTGGCGGTGCAGGTGGATGGCGATACCGCCATTGAGCAGGCCTATCCATTAGCGAAAGTGCCGCTGATGGTAGCGGGTGACCGCATAGAGTGTTTAAGAGAGGACGGCCTGTTAAGAGTGCAGGAACTGGTACCTCGAGATACCGTGTTAGAGCGTAAAGATCGCCATTGGTCTAAACCGCTAGCCGCAAACTTGACCCACTTAGGCATCGTCTCGTCGAATCCACCGGGTATCGATACGTTGCTTATCGATCAATTCTGCCTAGCGGCACACCAAGCTGATGTAGAAGCGCTTATTATTTTCAACAAAGCCGACTGTATGAGCGCAGATGAGCGCGTGGAGGTTGATGATCTCATCGCCACCTATCGACGAATCGGTTACCCCGCAGTCTTAATTGATACAAAAACAGAAGATGGCATGCAGCCTCTCTTTGATGAACTCAAAGGATGTACCTTCACAATGGTCGGCGCCAGTGGTGTTGGGAAGTCTTCGATTATTCAGCGTCTTCTGCCAGACAAAGACTTAGTAGTCGGTGCTGTCTCCAAAGCAACAGGTCTTGGGTCTCACACCACCTCAGTGACGTTTTGGTACGACATGCCAGGCGAGGGCGCAATTATCGACTCACCGGGTGTACGTCAGTTCTCAGTGTCACATTTCTCCAATCACACGGTTCGTCAGGGTTACCATGAAATGGCGCGGGCAGCGCAGTCGTGCCGGTTTGGCGATTGCTCGCATACCGTTGAGCCTGCGTGCGGCGTGCTTGACGGTCTAGAAAGCGGGGAGATTGCCCGCTGGCGCTACGACAACTATAGAAAACTGGCCGAGATTTAACGCACAGCTTCTGGCTATTCGATAGGGGTGTCATCACGATTGCCCCAAGTAGACCAAGCACCGTCCAGTGCTCGTACATCGTTGTACCCTAGGTTTCGCAGGGCAACGTATGTGACTGCAGAGCGCTGGTGGGTCTGGCAATACACAACAACGGTATCGTCTGTCGTTATACCTGCTGTTTCGAGTTGCTGCTGCAGCACTTCGTCGCCCAATAATCGACCTTGGTCGTCAAGCTGGCTTGTCCACTCCAGATGATATGCCCCAGGGACATGCCCAGCTCGTGCGCTGCGCGCGTCGGTACCTGCGTATTCGCCAGCGCTTCTGACATCGAGAATTTTTATCGACGTGTTGTTGAGTTCTTGCATCAGCTGATCGGCAGAGATGACGTTATCGCCTATGACACACAGATTTAAATCACCCGGTACAGTTTCAGGAACATCGGTGGTGACGGCGAGGTTCTGCGCCTGCCAGTCGTTAAAGCCACCGCTGAGCCAACTGCCGACTTCATAGCCGTAGGCATCTAGCACCCATACAAGACGAGCAGCAGCCGTTTCGCGGCCACCGTCATAAGCGATGATTTGGTCGCCTAAGTTTGCGCCAATTTGAGCGAGGAAGGTGTTGACGGCCTCCGCATCGGGCATCAAGCCACCGACTGGAGGGGCAGATCGGTTTAACAAGGCCGCGTTACCCCAGACAGCACCTGGAATATGCGCCACTGCGTAAGCCTCAGAAGAGCGTAAATCCACTAGGCAGATGCGTGCATCTCGGAGCATTGCACCGTTGGCTTGCGACTGGGTAAGTAAGTCGTTGAGATCTGAAGAGGTAGCTACGAGTGACAAAGACATGACGAATTTTTTCCGTTCTGAGACGATTTGTGGGCTAAACGACGTTTTCACCGGGTTATACCGGAACTATACCGAGAATTGGGGTCATATAAGTTACCAGCCCGGTGGGCGCAGCCCGATAGTTAACTGATATGATTCTCGCCTCCAACAAGGTGTCATCGGTAGCACCTCGAATCGCTCGGGGAGCGAAAGCATTGAGTGACAAAGAAATAGATCTGGCGCTCGTCCAACGAGTCCAACGAGGAGACAAGTCGGCCTTCGATCTGCTGGTGCTCAAATACCAGCACAAGATCGGCCACTTGGTCACCCGTTACGTGCACGATGTTCACGAATCGCAAGATGTAACACAAGAGGCGTTCATCAAGGCCTACCGCGGGCTGAAAAACTTCCGAGGTGATAGTGCTTTCTACACGTGGCTGTATCGCATTGCGATCAACACCGCCAAAAATCACTTGGTCACTCGAAGCCGAAAAATCAGTGATACAGGAATCGATGTCGTCGATGCTGAGCAGTTTGACAGCGGTGCTGCTCTGCGTGAAAACGCGAGTCCTGACCGAGTCATGGCGACTGAAGAAATTGCACGGGTTGTGCAAGACACGATTGAAGCACTCCCTGAAGACCTTCGAACGGCTATCACGCTACGTGAGTTCGAAGGTATGTCCTACGAAGAAATTGCTCTTGCGATGGACTGCCCAATAGGCACAGTTCGGTCGCGAATTTTTCGTGCTAGAGAAGCTATCGATACTAACCTCGAGCCGTTGCTCGACGAGAAACGTAGGTAAGGTATGACTAATTCAAATCTTCCACCAATGAACGAAGAACAACTGTCGCAGTTAATGGACGGCGAATGGAATGGTTTAAACCCTTCCGATTGTGTTGCAGGAATCTGTGAAGACGAGGCGCTACGTGGTAAGTGGGCGCGTTATCACATGATTCGCGACGTTATAAAATCAGAGCCTGTACACGCGGATACCCAATTGGTATCTAGCATTTGTGCGGCTATAGCTGATGAGCCTGAGTACAGCAACATTACGCCATTCTCGTCCAGCGCTGAGACCACTGAGACAGCAACGTTTTCAGACACGGGCGTGCAATCGAGCTCTGACAACTCAGTTGTTGAAATCAGTGACGCTAAAACAGCTCCTACGGCTGAGAAAAAGTCGTCGATGTTTGGTACTGGCATAACAGGTTTTGCTCTGGCAGCAAGCGTCGCCTTAGTAACGGTTGTGGGAATGAATGTCTGGCAAGGACAGGACGCCCTGCAAACCGATAACGCAACCGTTGCTGCGAACACCACGGCCGTCGATGCATTTTCGCAGCAGGTTGAAGGCGTTCCACTACCTGAGGTTGAGTTTGTTTCCAATACCGGGGCTTTCTGGGTTTCTCCGCAAACTTCTGAAAGAGCCAATGACGAAGAGCGACTAAATATGTTTTTGTCGCAACATCTAGAGAACTCCCCGACGGCGAGTCGAGAAGGGTTACTGTCATATTCTCGCCTTGTGGGGTACGATAATCGTACTGAGGAGCAGTAAGCAATATGAAGTTCCTAACCGTTAAGCCTGACGCCTTTTTGCGTGCATCCGTCCTTTGGGCCGGGTCTGTGCTGGTCAGCGCCTTGCCGATTAGTCAACAAGTGTTCGCCACGGAAGGTGAATCACAGCAGCAACTGAGTGCAGATGCGTCCGCCTTGGTGACTGACATGACAATGGCGTTGAAAACGCTAAATTACGAGGGCACGTTTGTGCACCTACAAGGTGGTCATGTCACCTCCATGCACATTCTGCATTCCAGCGATAAGCACGGTGAGTTAGAACGTCTTAGTTCGCTAGATGGCGAGGCGCGAGAAGTTATTCGTAACAACGCGTTGGTTACTTGCATCTGGCCCGGCACTCAAGAGGTTGTCGTGAGCCAATCTAAGCCTAGAGATTTACTGCCTAAGCTGGATGCCACACTGACAAGCAGTGAGCGTTATGAGTTTATGATGGGCAAGCCCGATCGTGTTGCGGGCATACCGACTCACGTTGTTCACGTTAAGCCAACCGACAAGCACCGATACGGGTATAAGTTCTGGATCGACCAGACAACCAATATGTTGCTTCGCTCCATGCTGATGGAAGGCCCTAATAAGGTCGTTGAACAAGTGATGTTCACTCAAATTGAATACCCCGATACGATTTCTGCGGCACGCTTTGATGTGTTTCCGACAGAAAGACAGCTCAGTTGGTTAGAACCGACGCGGGCGAAAGCGACGTCAGGCCTGCCTAAGGCAATAGCCGACCAGGTTAATCGAGTAGAGTTTGGAACCTTGCCTCTTGGCTATGAAGAGGTCTCCGAGACCTATACACCGATGCTCGATAAAGAGAATCCGATTACCCACGTGATGCTCACTGATGGCATGGCCTCGGTATCTGTTTATGTTGAGTACCTGAGCAAAGACGAGCATAAGCAATCTTCAAAAGGCTTGTCGACCATGGGCGCAATGAACGCTTACGGTATGAGTGCTGGCCAAGCTTTTATAACAGCGGTGGGTGAAGTTCCGGGGGCCACAGTTCAAGCCATTGCCATGGCTGTAATAATTCGCCAGTGATTCGCAGTGCCCGCGTTCTAACTGACGCGCTTGCACAACAAAGCGTGCGAGTCGAAGTGGATAGTATTAGTGCCTGTCAACGCT
The DNA here is from genome assembly GCA_937991945.1 of uncultured Granulosicoccus sp. GTDB lineage: Bacteria > Pseudomonadota > Gammaproteobacteria > Granulosicoccales > Granulosicoccaceae > Granulosicoccus. The sequence goes on along the minus strand of CALKLO010000041.1, from coordinate 22,991 downwards.
GTGCAAATGGCCAGGGTTGTGGGGCAGGTATCTTCAACCAAGGAATCTCAGCTGCCCAAATCGATTGTTATACGCCTCTAAGCGTAGCGGCAAACCAGCACGTTGATATTGAAATTGATGACGGCGGATCGACCTGGCTGTGGTTGGTTGCCGGGGCTTACGGCCTTCCTCTCCTAGGTTTTGTTAGTGCAAGTCTTGCCGCAGGATTGTGGGTGAGTAAATTGCCAGAAACGTATCTACATAACAGTGTTTTTAGCGCAGACGCGTTGGTCGCTGCAGCAGCCTTCACGGGGTTGTGTGGAGGGCTTATTGCATGGCGCACAGTATCTGCGTACGTGTTGTCTCACCTGGAAACGGGTCTGTGCATACAATCAGCACGTATAGTGGGTGAGACGTCTTCATCCGATACCTCTTTAAGGGAAAGCCCTGATGAATTTTGAATGTAAAAGCCGAGCACGCGTGTCTAGCTTCGGGAAGTTAGTTGCGATGTCGTTGATGTTGGTCGCGGCAGCTTCTGCCAATGCGCAGAATGGGTTACCTGATTTTACTCAGTTGGTTAAAAAGAACCACAAAGCGGTAGTTAACATCAGTATCTCGCAAGTGCGTGCCGAGCAGGCACCGCCCAAAATTCCGGGTAGCGAAGATGACTCCATCGTAGATGATCTGATAAAACGTTTTGAAGAGGAGCGGGGTCCTCGCGGGCCCTCAGAAGGGCGTGCTCAAGGCTCAGGCTTCATCATATCGGCTGACGGGTTTATTCTGACTAACAATCACGTTGTAGAAAATGCGGAGCGTGTCATCGTTCGGCTACATGATCGACGTCAACTGAATGCAATTGTTATCGGCACCGACCCACGCTCTGACGTAGCGCTACTGAAAGTAGATGCAACTGATCTACCGGTGGTGAGCATTGGTAACAGCGATGAGCTTGAAGTCGGTGAATGGGTGTTGGCTATCGGATCACCCTTTGGTTTCGACTTTTCAGTAACGGCCGGTATTGTTAGTGCAACGGGCCGAGCACTGCCGAATGAAAACTACGTGCCTTTCATACAAACGGATGTTGCTATTAACCCTGGAAATTCGGGTGGGCCATTGTTTAACCTCGATGGTGATGTCATCGGTATTAACAGTCAAATTTACAGCCGTACAGGCAGCTTCAGTGGGCTCTCCTTTGCCATCCCTATTGAAATGGCCATGGATGTGTCCGACCAGTTACGTGACACGGGTGCTGTGAGCCGCGGTTGGTTGGGCGTCATCATTCAAGAAGTCACATTAGAGTTATCTAAGTCGTTTGGGATGGATCGCGCCTACGGTGCTGTGGTGTCTCGCATATTGCCCGATAGCCCTGCGTCTCGGTCAGACCTGCGCATCGGCGATGTCATAACGCATTTTGAAGGTCGGCAAGTTGAGCGCTCATCATCGCTGCCACCGTTGGTTGGACGAGTGCGCGCCAATACAGACGCAACAGTTCGCGTTGTTCGTGAAGGCAAGTCCGTCGATCTAATTGTGAATATCGGCATGCTGCCATCCAACAATGAGCTTCGTAATGGCGCTCAAAAGAAACTCATTGAGTCCGAAATCAATCGGCTTAAGTTTACAGTTAAGCCGCTGAACGATTCGCTACGCGAAGAACTCGGCATTGATAAAGGCGGTGTTCAGGTCGATAGCATTGAAGAGGACAGCCCGGCACATAAAGCGGGTATTCGCGCTGACGATGTCATCTCTATGATTGACAACAAGCCGGTAGATTCCGCCCGTGATGTGGAAAACGTTCTGGAGGAGCTTGACGGTCGCAAATCGGTGGCTGTGCTGGTGCATCGAGCCGAAGGTCCGGTCTTTTTGGCTCTCCAAATCGAAGAGTGAGTACCTCGCCCCCGGCACTGACGCTGCATTATCGTGATGGGTGTCACCTTTGTGAGGATATGGAGGAGCAGCTCTACGAGCTGCTTGATCCTGGCAGTTTTACGCTGATTCGCATCGATATTGATGCGGATCCGGTGCTGCAGGAGGCCTACAATGTGCGCGTTCCCGTGCTTTCGTGTGACCAATTGGACGTCTGTGAACACTTTTTAGACCTAGAAGCCGTGAAAGAGGCGCTTGCAAGCTACAATAGGGGGTCGCTGTCAGTGAGCTGATGGCCCGCAGTAAAGCCCTAGTCCCGCCGAATTCGAACGCATGCAGCAAAACATAAGAAATTTCTCGATCATCGCCCACATCGACCATGGTAAATCCACCATCGCCGATCGGTTTATCCAGGTGTGTGGAGGCTTGACGGATCGCGAGATGTCGTCACAAGTACTCGACTCCATGGATATAGAGCAAGAGCGTGGTATCACGATCAAGGCTCAGGCCGTATCGCTGGATTACAAGGCGCGAAATGGCGAGACCTACCATCTCAACTTCATCGATACACCAGGTCACGTAGATTTCTCGTATGAGGTCTCCCGTTCACTGTCCGCGTGTGAAGGCGCATTGTTAGTCGTTGATGCCTCGCAAGGTGTTGAGGCGCAAAGTGTTGCGAACTGCTACACCGCCATAGAGCAAGATCTAGAAGTTTTGCCTGTTCTAAACAAAATCGATTTGCCGGCAGCCGATCCTGATCGCGTTGTCGATGAAATTGAAGAAATCATCGGAATCGATGCACACGACGCGATTCACGTGAGTGCGAAAACCGGTGTTGGAATAGAAGACTTACTTGAACAACTTGTTGAGCGTGTTCCTCCTCCAGTAGGCGACTACGATGCGCCTGCCAAAGCGTTGATTATCGACTCTTGGTTTGATGCCTACGTAGGAGTCGTGACTCTGGTGCGAGTTATCGAAGGCACCATCGAGCGTCGTTCTAAAATCCAGATTATGTCTACGGGCAGAACTTTCCAAGCTGACGATGTTGGCATCTTTACGCCTAAGCGTAAGACGACGGACCGACTCGCCGCAGGTGAGGTAGGTTTTATTATTGCGGGCATTAAAGAAATCGAAGCTGCGCGAGTGGGCGATACGATTACTTTGGCGAGCCGCCCAGCAGTAGAGCCGCTACCGGGATTTAAAGAGGTCCAACCTCGCGTATTTGCCGGTTTGTTCCCGATAGAAAGTGATGATTACGAAAACTTTCGCGAAGCGTTGTCCAAGTTGCGATTGAATGACGCCGCATTGCATTTCGAGCCAGAATCATCGACAGCATTAGGGTTTGGTTTTCGCTGTGGTTTCCTCGGCATGTTGCACATGGAGATTGTGCAAGAACGTCTAGAGCGTGAATACGATTTGGATCTGATATCGACAGCCCCTACGGTTGTCTACGAAATCTTAGACACGAAGGGCGATCTGATATACATCCATAACCCTTCAGAGCTACCCATGATCAATGTGGTGGCTGAGATACGCGAGCCTATTATTAAGGCCAATTTACTATTGCCACAAGATTACGTCGGCGATGTTATCAAGTTGTGCGTAGAGAAGCGGGGCGTGCAAGTGAGCATGCAGTACTTGGGTCGTCAGGTGCAAATGAGTTACGAGCTGCCATTGTCTGAAGTGGTCCTGGATTTTTTCGATCGACTCAAGTCTGTCAGTAAGGGCTATGCGTCTTTTGATTATGAATTTAAGTGTTTCCAGCATGCGGATCTGGTCAAGGTCGATATCCTTATCAACGGTGACAAGGTTGATGCATTGGCTTCAATCATTCACCGAGATCGTTCGCAAAGCCGTGGTCGCGAGCTAGCTGAACGCATGAAAGAAATTATTCCACGCCAGATGTTTGAAATTGCAGTGCAGGCGGCGATTGGCTCGCACATCATTGCAAGATCATCCATCAAAGCATTGCGCAAAAACGTGACAGCGAAGTGTTACGGTGGTGACGTATCGCGTAAGCGCAAATTGTTAGAAAAGCAGAAAGCGGGCAAGCGCCGCATGAAGCAGGTGGGTAAGGTCGAGATCCCACAGGAAGCATTCTTGGCCGTCTTACAAGTGGATCGAAAATAATGCCTTCAAACTGGGCAGATAAAATTAATTTCCCCCTATTGCTGGTTGTAGCGACCGCTGTTACGGGTCTGATCTGGTTGATCGACAGCCTGTTGTTTGCGCCTAAGCGAAAGGCTTCGTTGCGGGCAGAAAATGGCGAGCTACCTATTTTGGTGGAATATGTTCAGTCATTTTTTCCTGTATTGCTGTTTGTATTGGTATTGCGCTCGTTCTTTTTTGAGCCGTTTAAAATTCCTTCAGGTTCCATGATCCCCACGCTACTGGTAGGCGATTTTATTTTGGTGAGTAAGTTTAGCTACGGTGTTCGACTGCCGGTTATTCATACCAAAATCCTAGATACGGGTTCACCCGAAAGAGGCGATGTAGCGGTTTTTCGTTACCCTCAAGACCCCAGGCTTGATTACATTAAGCGTGTTATTGGTCTTCCTGGTGACACAGTGGTGTATGAAAATCGCCAGTTCACTGTAAACGGTGTACTTTTGGATACCGGAAACGATCAGAAATACACCAGTCCTATCGATGAGCGCGAAGTTCGTGGTGCAATTCAGCGTCAGGAATTAATCGATGGCGAGGGGCATGACATCCTTGAGTACCCGAATGAAGCACCAAAGCGCTCAGGTACTATCGTGGTGCCGGAGGGACATTATTTTCTTGTGGGTGATAACCGCGACCGCAGTAACGATAGTCGGTTTTGGGGGTTTGTCCCAGAAGGCAATCTAGTGGGTGAAGCGAAGTACATCTGGATGCATTGGAATAAAGGGGTTATCTGGAGCCGTTTAGCCACCGCCATAAAGTAACGTTTGGTCCAGCTTGATATAGAAACTGTTCACAGCTTTGACAATTTAACGAAGTCTTCTCGTGTGCTCGTTAATTGAGTGGGGTTTCAACGCTCAGGTATCAGGTGTTTCTGACGCTGTATTAGCATTGGTGCGGTCCTTATTAGGACTGTAGGGTGCATATACAGGGTAAGTAACCATGGTTAAAACACAGTTTAAAGGACCAAAACGTCAACGCGGAATTACCATGCTTGGCGTTTTTATTGTGATGGCTATCGGTCTTTTTCTGGGGTTATTTGCGCTCAAAATTATTCCTGAGTATTTGGAGCACTGGACGGTTGCCCAAATTGCGGAAGACACGAGAGCGCAGCCTGAGATTCTTGCGCAGAAGAAGGCGAAGATTTATGACCATTTGAATCGTGCCTACCGACAAAACAACCTTTGGGATCTTAAGGCTGAAGATACGGTTGTGCTGGAGCGGCAGGGTCGTTCCAAGAGCTACAGTCTCAATGTGAAATATGAAAAGCGTATTCCGTTTTTTCATAACATTCATCTCATTACAGCCTTCGATACAACAGAAGATGAATTGCCTGTAGCTGAGTAGTTAAAACACTTGTCGTGCCCACACTGGTAAAATACCTGTATGGCAGATTTAAGCACCCTTTGCGAAAAGCTCGACTATCGTTTCAACGATGAATCCCTGTTAATAGAGGCCTTGTCGCATCGCTCCAATGGTGCTGTGAACTATGAACGGTTGGAGTATTTAGGCGATAGCTTCCTCAATTTCACGATCGCCACTGAAGTTTTTCATCACAAGCCCAAAGATGATGAAGGTGCCCTGAGTCGACTTCGAGCTAGTCTCGTTCGAGAAAGTACGCTGGCGGAAATTGCTCGCGAACTCAAACTCGGTGACTATCTAATGATGGGTGCGGGTGAGCTGCGAAGCGGTGGCTTTAAACGTGACTCCATTTTGTCCGATGTCGTGGAATCGATTATTGGTGCTGTGTTTCTTGATGCCGGCTACGAGGAGGCCAGAAAACTGGTTGTGCGCCTGTACGCTCAGCGAGTTGTAGAGCTGCCACCAGCCGCAGAGCTCAAGGACCCCAAAACCCGACTCCAGGAGTGGCTGCAGGCCCAAAGCCTGGACAGGCCTGAATACGCGGTCATCGAGGCAACCGGTAAATCTCACGATATGCGGTTTACAGTGGTCTGTACCTTGGTCTCTCTTAAAATGTCGGTGCAGTCCACCGACACTAGCCGCCGAAAAGCTGAGCAGGGCGCTGCTTCCCTAATGCTTGAGAAAATACGGCGTAAAGAGGCCCAAGCTAACCAACAGTAGGTTGGCTAACGTGCGCTATACCTCAGACAGGGTCTTAATGAAGGCACCCGCGGGCGTAGAAGCGAGTAAACTGCACGCTATTCAACGAATTCAGGCGTATTGATGACTTTTTGCGGTGTTGTATCCATAGCCGGTCGGCCCAATGTGGGCAAGTCGACCTTGCTCAATAAATTGATTGGCCAAAAGCTGAGCATTACGGCGCATAAACCTCAGACAACGCGCCACAGTATTCATGGCATCCATACAGAAGGTGAACACCAGATTATCTACGTTGATACCCCAGGTATTCACGTCACAGGTACTCAAAAGCTCAACCAAGTACTCAACCGCACGGCCTCGTCATCACTTCACGATGTCGATGTCATCATTTTGTTGTTGCAGGCTATGGTTTGGAACGATGATGACCAGCGTGCCTATGACATGGTTAGTCAATCGGGCGTACCGTTTTTTATCGCGGTCAACAAAATCGATACGATCAAACACAAGGAAGACTTACTGCCGTTTTTGACCAAAATACCAAGCCACGAAAGGCTTCAGCAAGTGATGTTAATTTCGGCCCGTAAAGGTGCCGGAGTTGATGCATTGGTAGGCGGTGTTAGCAAACTTATTCCTGAGGCTCCTTGGCAGTTCGGCCCCGATGAGCTGACCAATCGCTCGTCGCGATTCTTAGCATCAGAAGCGGTCCGTGAGCAGCTGACTCGCCTGTTGTCTGCTGAGTTGCCTTATGCCTTGAGTGTTGAGATCGAAACCTTTGAAGAATCACCTGATTTACTGCGTATTGGTGCGGTTATCTGGGTGGATAAGTCCAGCCAAAAAGGCATAGTGATCGGTAAGGGTGGCGCGCAACTCAAAGAAGTTGGAACGCGAGCTCGTTCCACACTAGAGACACTGTTTGGTACGAAGGTATTTCTCAAGCTTTGGGTTCGAGTCAAGGAAGGCTGGGCTGATGATGACCGTGCGCTGCGTAGCTTAGGGTATGAAAACCCGTGATGCTGTTGGTTATTCTGCGGTCTGTATAAATGATGGACACTGATGGCAGTGTCAGCACAACCTTGCAGGCAGTCTACATACTGCATTACAAGGAGTGGCAGGAAACCAGTTTCATCGTCGATGCTTTTTCGTTAGTTCATGGCCGTATTGCCTTAGTCGCCAGAAGTGCGCGAAACTCCAAGCCAAGGACGCGCGCGCTGTATCAGCCGTTTCGGCCATTGTTGGTTTCATGGGTTGGGGCAGGTGACTTACGCACACTCACAGGCATCGAGGAGAGTGGTGAAGCCTTTGATATGCAGGACGCTGAGCTTGCCTGCGCGTATTATCTTAATGAGTTGGTCCTACGCCTTTTAGGTAAAGATCAACCGCACCCCATGCTGTTTGCTCACTATTCGCTGGCGATGGCTCAGTTAGCCACCAAGAGCTTGTCGGTTCAAGAAGTGCTCAGAACCTTTGAATTGCAGTTGCTTGATGCGTTGGGTGTGTTGCCGAATCTAGCTCGCTGTACCAGCGATGGCAGTGCTATTGATGCTAATCGTGAATACCGTTATCACCCAGCCAACGCCATTGCTGTTGTCACTAACACGTCTGCTGCCAGTGATGATGGATCGTTAGGCATTCAAAAAGAAAAGCATCGCATGGGGGCGGGAGATTCACGTAATCCGAGTATTCAAGCGGATGGCATGACACCTGATGAGGGTGTGCTGGTTAGCGGTGCGACGCTTATTGCATTGTCGGATCTAGATTTTTCCGAACCCCTAGTTTTAGAAGAAGCTAAGCAGCTTATGCGCCGTATTTTACGGGTGCATTTAGGGGATCGCCCACTACGAAGCCGAGAGCTTTTCGATTCCTTAGTACTTCGCAATTGAGACGATAAATAGCCTGCGCAATGGTTAGCGTGCGCAGGCCATAGCGTGTTTAGCCTTGTATTTGCCTAACGCTACCCGACACGCGAATAGAGCTACCAGGCTCGTTACTAAACGTTGCATTCAGCAGAGAGCGACTACCCATGTCCTCACCTTGAACGATGTTGATATCACCACCGTGCGGCCATTTAATATCTCGTAGGTAGCCTGCAAGTGCCGCTGTTGCAGCGCCCGTAGCTGGATCTTCAAAAACACCGCCAGATGCAAACGCGTTACGCGTGTGAAATAACTGATCGTTTTCGATATAGCCTAATAATACGGTGACAAGGTTTTCGGCATCCATCCAAACCTTTCCTAGCTGCTGTGGGTAGTCTAGTTCGGCTAATGTCTGTCTAGACTTTAAGAACAGAACTAAGTGATTAGCGCCACCGTGTGCAAATGCCGGTGGAATACGTAAATCCAAATCGTCCTTTGTAAGGTGGAATAAGGTTAACGCTTCGCTTAGCAGGTGCTCGCTGGCAGCTTCACTGTGAGTGGGGGGAGACTGCAAGGAGGCGTGTATGTTTTCGCCCTCTACACGACCCTCTACGGTTATGTTGGCTTCATTGAGTGTGAGTGCATAGGTATTGTTTCCATAGGCCTGAGCCAAGGCTGCACCCAATGCAATGGTTGCGTGACCGCAAAAAGGCACTTCTGAAAGCGGTGAGAAGTAGCGGACTTTAAAACCTCCCTCTACCGGTTGCGCGAATGCGGTTTCAGAGTACCCAACATCTTTAGCGATTTGTTGCATCGCAGCTGTGGCTGGCAGCTCGTCGCTAATAACAACACCAGCTGGATTGCCACCTTGCTGTTCGTCTGAAAAAGCGGCTAGTCGTTGAATGTTCATATCTATGTTGCCTTTAGTATAAGAACGACGCTGGCGATGATGGCCAGTACGCCTATGAGTTCACGCCCCGTAACTTTCTCTTTAAAGAATAAGGTCGTTATTAATAACGTAAAGATGAATTCCATTTGCCCAAGCGATTTAACCAGCGCCGGGTTTTGAGCCGTCATGGCCGTAAACCATCCGATAGAGCCCAATGCACTGGTGAGGCCGACAAACCAAGACAAGCGTAATCGTTGGTGAATAGCACTAAACTGAGCGCGCTCTCTGATGGCAAGGTAGACAACACACATGAAAGATTGTGTTGCCACCATAAAAACTAGAGTGACGGCAGCGCTGTTCAATACGGGTAGTCCAAGGCTTAAACTTGCCTCTCGAAGCCATAATGATGTTAGCGAAAAGGCGGTGCCCGACAAAGTGCCAAGCAAGACGTTCATGGGTTCCCAACGGCCGCTTTTGGTCGGGATGCTAACGATGAATATACCCAGTACCCCAACTGCGACTGCTAACCAGCCTAAGGTGTTGAGTGTGCTACTAAAGAGCACCGTGCCAAATACTGCAGTTTGTATTGCTTCAGTCTTGGCAAAGCTTGTGCCGACTGTAAAGTTTCGAAAGTTAACGGCCTTGACCAGCAGATACGTGGCTAAAATTTGCGCTATGCCTGCCATTAAGGCGTAGACAATAAAACGTGTATTCGTTACTGCTTGGCTGATGTACGAAACAGCGTCTAGGTTAGTCAGTAAAAGTAGGTAAATAATGGCAAACGGTAGTCCGAAAACATATCGGACAAGCGTTGCAGCCATAGGGCTCAAGCTGCTGGTTAACTGTTTTTGCCCCGCTGTGCGAACCGCCTGCATCAGCGCCGCAAACACTGTAAATGCAACCCATGTACTCATGGAAGTGTGAAAAATCCGACGGGCATACGCTAACTAAAACGGTGTGGAGAGTGTTTCCATCATAGGCCCGTTTATTGGTGTAAAGCTAGGGGCTTTTGTTGATTATTAAATTTACGCTGCCCACTCGTACACCCCACATGCCTACCACTGCGTCGTTTCGGATGACACCATCGCTTTGCTTGGCGAGAACATCCTTAAAAGAGACTTTACGCCCCGGTGTGCCGTCATCGTTGGGTATAGCCATGATGTACTCCAATCGGAATACATCGCCGTCTTGGTAGCCTCGCGCCGTGCCCACAACATCTTCACGTACGCCACTGAATTCCCCGTTAGGAAGCTGGGTGAATGTCCATGTCTTTCGCTCTTTTACACCGTCAGCGTATTCGAAGTCTTCGATGAGGGTTAGTGCTTTGCCATCCCATTGGCCATCCATGTAAGCCACAAAGTCGCGGCTGGTGCCGTCTATTGCGCTAAAATTTCCGGTGCCGATAGTTTTGCCTAGTAGATCTTCTTGTAGCACGAAGGTCTCCAGTGACCCGTCAGGCGCTGGGGGTTTTGTTGCACAAGCACTCAGAAATAGGGCTAGCAATGTTAGGCTAACTATACGAAATGCGCGTTGGGCAAGTCTATTCATGGGCTTCAAATATTTTGAGTAAACGGGTGATGAGCAGTATGAAACGAAAAGCTAAAGGTACGACGTATCCGTGAGTATTGAAGATCTTTACGCAGACGCTGAAAAGGCTCTGATGTGTCCAGACCCGGTCGAGAAAGCCCGCCAGAGTATCGAGCTATACGATCGCTGGGGTTTACTCGATAACAGTGAGCAGGCCTTGCTCGCAAAATCGCCGTCAACCTCTACTGTACGTATTCTAGAAGCACCCGGACGCCCAGAGAAACCAGAACTAGTCGACTCACGCAAACTTCCACGCCGAGGCATGGGCTCTGAGGCTGGACGCATCGGTTTAATCCATTCATTAGCGCATATCGAATTCAACGCTATTAATTTAGCACTGGATGCGGTGTATCGCTTTCGCGGCATGCCGGCGCTCTACTATGAAGACTGGCTGCGTGTCGCTTCTGATGAGGGTGAGCATTTCTTGCTTTTGCATGAGCGGCTGCTGTCACTGGATACGCATTACGGCGATCTGAATGCCCATGATGGTTTATGGGATATGGCGAGACGCACCGATCACGATATTTTGGTCAGAATGGCGTTAGTGCCACGCATTTTAGAAGCACGTGGTTTAGATGTAGCGCCGCCTATGATCGAAAAACTCAAGCGTTTAGGTGATAAGCAAACTGCCGAGATCTTGCAGCGCATCTACACCGATGAAATTACGCATGTTGAGGTAGGAAACCGATGGTTTCGCCACATTTGTCAGCAACGAGAGCTTGATGGCACTGTAGTGTTTCGTGACCTATTGAAAGGCCAAAACAGTGCCTACCTGCGTAGCCCCTACAATCGTGAAGCTCGGTTACAGGCAGGGTTTAATGAAGAGGAATTGTCTCTAATAAAAGAGATGGAAGCTGAGTACAAAGTCGCAGGCCTTTCTTAGCGTCAGTATTAGCGAAACTCTAGTAGCTCAATACCGTTGGGTGTCCACTGTACAAATTGGGCGTGATCTTCATGCCAGTCGCCGACGACATACCGTCGAGCATTGCACTCGGTAACGTTGTGAATGGCAGGCCGATGAGTGTGGCCATGTATCAATACAGGGCATTGGCTGCTGTTGATTTGCGTCGATACCGCAGCTGCATTCACGTCCATGATTTCGGAGCGTTTGCTTGCACTGGCATCTTTGCTAGCATCTCGCATGGCCTGCGCTTGTTGTATGCGCTCATCAACGGGTTGGTTTACAAAATTGTCTTGCCATTGTGTGTCGCGTACAAGCTGTCGGAATTTTTGGTAGTCGGTATCGTCCGTACACAAGGTGTCGCCGTGCATTAACAGCGCGTAGGAGCTGCCAAGTTGAACCTTAAGCTCATCGTCCTTAACAAGATGGACGTTTGCTGCAGCAGCGAAGGCATCACCCAATAAAAAATCACGATTACCCAACATCACGGTCACCGAACATCCGTGGGTAGGTAATTTGGCGAGTTGGTTTATAAACGGTGAATAGGCCGTAACGCCAATATCGTCACCGAGCCAATATTCAAACAGGTCGCCCAGAATGTACAAGTGACTATGGCCCTGCGCGAAGTGTAAAAAGCGCAGGGCCAAATCTTGTAAGCCGGGTTTAGCAGGATCTAAATGCAGATCCGCTATGAACAGCTGACTGTCGATGGGGCAGTTAGTCTGCGCTAACAACGACAGTTTCGATAACAACAGCTTCAACAGGTACATCTTGGTGATGACCATTTGAGCCGGTTTGAACACCAGCGATGGCTGCCACAGTATCGTCACCTTCAACCGTTTTACCGAATACGCAGTAACCAAAGCCTGCTTGAGACTCGTCGCGGAAATTCAAAAAGTCATTGTCAGTTAGGTTGATAAAAAACTGTGAGCTAGCAGAATGTGGGTCGGGTGTACGCGCCATGGCAATAGAGCCATTGAGGTTCGTTAGACCGTTTGCTGCTTCGTTTTGAATATTTTCGTGAGTTGGCTTCTGTTCCATGTCAGCTGTGAAGCCGCCACCTTGAATCATGAAGTTAGGGATTACACGATGAAAAATGGTGCCGTCGTAGTGGCCTTCATCGGCGTAGCGCTTGAAGTTTGCACAGGTTAATGGCGCAGCTTCTGCGTCCAGTTCAATAACCAGGGTGCCTTTACTTGTCGTAATAGTTGCTTTCATAGGATGCAGGTCAAAGGTTCAGCGTTGCTAAAACACGTAGTGTAACAGTCGTTTTTCAGGCTACCGCTGAATTGCAGCAACTAGTTTTGTTCTGCAGCGGGTTGGTCGTCAGTCTTTTCAGCACTTGCAGCCGCGGTTGCACCTGCAGTAGCTATGGCTTGCGCCTCTTGTCTAACGATAGACAATATGACGACAGGCTCCACGGGGGCATCACGACTGAAGGGTCCGCCAGCGCCTGTGCGCACTAAACTGATTTCATCGACAACCTCTTTGCCTTCTACAACTTTGCCAAAAACCGTATAGCCCCAACCGCGTTGGCTGGTGTCAGTGTGGTTCAGATTTCGGTTGTTTTCATTGTTGATGAAAAATTGCGAAGTGGCCGAATGTGGAGCTGTGGTGCGCGCCATGGCAATGGTGTAGCGATCGTTGCGAAGACCGTTGTAGGCCTCATTACTGACTGGCTGGCGGGTAGGTTTTCTCTGATAATCAGCTGTGAAACCACCGCCTTGAATCATGAATCCTTCAATGACACGATGAAACAGGGTTTCTGCATAGAAGCCGTCATCGACGTATTGCAAAAAATTATTGACGCTTTGCGGTGCTCGCTCTCCGTCCAATTCGATAACGATCTCGCCGAGCGAGGTACTCATGGTGACGCGGGTGCTCTCAGCGTGTGCAACGCCCGAAATGAGCGATCCTGCAATCAAGGCAGCATAAAGTGCAAGCTTGGTAACACTGGTGGGGCGAATAACCATGTTAGATCCTTAAATACTCGATTCTTGGGTAGCTAGGCAATATTAGCGGCAATTACTGATATCGCTTGCATCAGTAACCATCGGGTAATCTGCTAGGCTTCCGCATCTACTACTATTTATAAAAAGACTTACGCGCGCATGCTGCAAATATACAACACTCTGAATCGTCAAAAAGAGGCGTTTGAACCACTCAAAGCAGGGCATGTAGGCCTTTACGTCTGTGGGATCACGGTCTACGACGTCTGCCATGTTGGGCACGGCCGAGTCATGATCGTGTACGACATACTATACAGGCACCTGCAATCGCAAGGTTACACGGTGAAATATGTTCGCAACATTACTGACGTAGATGACAAAATCATCAAGCGAGCAGCAGAGAACGGTGTGACGCCGACCGCATTGTCGGAGCGCTATATCGATGAAATGCACGCAGATGAGCGTGCGCTGAATGTGCTGCCGCCGACACATGAGCCTAAAGCTACCGAGACGGTAGACAGCATGATCCGCATCATCAAGCAGCTCATCGAGTTAGGCCATGCCTACGCCGCCGACAATGGCGACGTTTTCTACTCGGTGAAGTCGTTTGCCGAATACGGCAAGTTGTCGGGTCGTAAAATTGAAGACCTACGCTCAGGCGAGCGAGTAGCAGTTGACGAAGCCAAGCGCGACCCGCTGGATTTCGTATTGTGGAAGTCGGCAAAACCCTCTGAGCCAAGCTGGACATCACCTTGGGGTGAGGGCCGACCAGGCTGGCATATTGAATGTTCAGCCATGTCCATGGATTTACTGGGTGAAGAGTTTGATATTCACGGCGGTGGTATGGATCTCGAGTTCCCGCACCATGAAAATGAAATAGCCCAGAGCGAGGCATTAACTGGCGGCAAGTTTGCCCGCTATTGGATGCACAACGGGTTAGTCCGCATCGATGACGAGAAAATGTCCAAGTCGTTGAACAACTTTCTAACGTTGCGCGATGTGCTTGAGCAGTACAGCGGCGAAGAAATCCGCACGTTCATCGTAGGTAGTCATTACCGAAGCCCGTTAAACTATATGACGGAGTCCTTAGACAACGCACGCGAGTCTTTGAAGCGTTTCTATATTGCTTTGCGCGGACGTGCTAGAGATGAACTGCCAGGCATTGGCAAGACACCAAAAGCCAGGCTGATAGACGCCTCATTCGTTGAGCGTTTTGATGCGGCCATGAACGATGACTTGAATACGCCGTTAGCGATGTCCGTGCTGCACGATCTAGCAGGGAACCTCAATCGGGAAAGTGAGCTGGAAAACCCTCGATCACGCCAGTTGGCGAATACATTGGTTTATTTGGGTGGCCGTCTGGGCATTTTGGAGCAAGATCCTGAAGTTGCTTTGCAATCGGGTAGTTCAGACAGTGGGCCTAGCAACGAAGAGATCGATGCGCTTATTGCTCAGCGTGTAGAGGCACGAGCTGCCAAGGATTTTGGTCGCAGTGACGAAATTCGTGATGAGTTGGTAGCGCTGGGTATCATTCTGGAAGACACAGGTGGCAAAACGACTTGGCGACGCCAGTAATGCACGCTCTTTTTGACCTTTTCGTGTCCGAAAGCGCGATGATAGGCAGTGGGGTCAGGGAGCACCCTGGACTTTTCGCTTTAACCCAGTTAGTACGCCAGCCATGAAGAATATTCCCCAACCCCAAGATGTTAAGCCAGCCACTAGCGATGATGCTGCGGTCTCGGAGGCAACACCTGTATTGCCGGGTACTGAGCAGCCGCGCTCGCTCGGTGAAATGATGCGTGAGGCGTCGTTAGCTCAAGGCGTGGCACCTGACAATCCAGCTGAAGCTGGCGATACAGAGCAGGCTGAAAAGCCTAAGCGCGTCAAAAAAGTCAGTCGCTCTCAGTCACGCCGGTTTGCGCGTGAACGAGCACTGCAAGCGTTGTATCAATGGGATGTCTCCACAGCCGAAAGCTATGATGTGCGCACCCAGTTCATGGAAGAACAAGACATGAGCCGGGTAGACGTTGAGTACTTTACTCAGCTGTTTAACGGCGTTAGTCATAATCCTCAAGCGGTTGACGATGCCATGAAAGCCTCGTTGGACAGGGACATCGGTTCATTAGACCCAGTAGAGCGGGCCGTGCTTCGAATAGCCACCTACGAGCTTACACAGTGTCTGGATATCCCTGCTCGAGTCGTAATTAACGAAGGCATTGAGATCACCAAGCGCTTTGGTGCTGATAAAGGTCACCGCTACATCAATGGTGTGCTGGATAAGCTTGCAGCAGAAGTTCGACCGTTGGAAATGAAGCGCCGGTGAGCCAACCCCCGTTACGAGCCGAGTCACTTAAAGGCACTGCTAATTTTATTGCACTGGGCGCAGGATTGGGCTTAGCGCCCAAAGCACCTGGCACATTCGGTACCTTGCTGGGCATTCCTTTTTTGTTTCTCATGCCCCAAAACCTCGTTGCCTATGCGGTGGTGGTGTTGCTGCTGTTCGCCTTAGGTGTGTGGTGTTGTGATGTGTGTGCGAAAAACTTAGGTGTTCACGATCATCCGGGTATTGTGTGGGATGAGGTCGTTGGGTATTTAATTACCATGGCAGCAGTGCCCCAGACGTTTTTGTGGGTGGTGGCAGGCTTTGCTGTGTTTCGCTTGTTCGATATTCTTAAGCCTTGGCCCATTAGCTGGGTCGATAGGAATGTGCACGGCGGTTTGGGCATCATGTTGGATGATGTGTTGGCCGGAGTGCTGGCTTTTGTTGTTATGCAAGTTGCCGTTTATCTGATTTGAAGCACCTAGCGTGCTGTTTGAGGCTCGTGTTTGTTTAGCCTCGGTATCCCCTCTCTAAAATGCCCGTTCAGCTCGTTAGGGCACGTTTAGGCCAAACCGCCGCAAACCTTTGCATAGCTGAATCATCGGAAGACCTACCAACGCAGTTGGGTCTGAGCTTTCAATACGCTCGAATAAGCTGATGCCCAAAGACTCCACTTTGAAGCTTCCGGCGCAATCTATTGGGTTGTCGGCAATCAGATAGCGTTCTATTTCATCAAGCTCGAGCGCTCTGAGCGTGGCCGTCGTGACGTCCAGCGCTGAAAAATAGTGGTCATTGGCGGTGTTTCGCAGATAGAGAGCGGTGTAAAAGGAGACTGTTTTGCCTCGCATGGCGCACAATTGCTTGGAAGCCTGCTCCAAAGTGCCTGGTTTGCCTAAAAATTTGTCGTCTACGGCTGCGACTTGGTCTGAAGCGATTACAATGGCTGAATTGGGTAAATTCCCCACAAAATCGTTCAAAAGAGGGGCCTCCGACTTCGTTTTAGCCAGCCTGGTGGCTAAATCAGGGGCGGATTCGGCCGATTTAGGGGACTCATCGACGTTTGGAGAGAACTGCTGAAAAGGGCGGTTGAGCCTATTGAGCAATTCTGCGCGATATTGTGATCCTGATGCGAGAACAAGCACTTGCAAGAACTAGCTCCTTTCTTTATCATTCGCGGGTTATGGTCAAGGCACTTCCTCAACGATTCAATCCCGATTTACTAGCCCGCGACGGAACCCGTTTTGAACTGGTGCTGCCGCAGAGCCAGATGGCTCGGTTAAGCAGTATCGTCTCATCTGCAGACAACGACGTACAGGTTACTGCATTGTTTTCGCGCCGCACGCGTCATATTCTGATTAGCGGTCGCATAAGCACGCGGTTTACGCTGCAATGCCAGCGATGCCTGAACTCGATGCATGTCGATATTAGCGAGCCGTTCGAATTGGTTTTTGTTGATAATGAAGAAAAGGCCAGTGAATTACCGAAAGAGCTAGACCCAGTAGTACTTGATGAAAAAGGTCAGATTCACGTCGTCGATCTATTTGAAGACGAAGTGATCCTGCACATACCGGATATACCTAAGCACAGTGATATGACAACGTGTGAAATGCACCAGACTGAATTTGGTGATTTACCCGCTGACGTTGAAGAAGGGACTAAAAACCCTTTTGAAGCACTGAAGAATTTGAATTTACATTAAACACTTAACGGATATAACGTAATGGCCGTCCAAAAGAGCCGCAAGACACCTTCACGTCGTGGCATGCGTCGTTCACACGATTCTCTGAAGAACCCAACACTGTCAACTGACCCGACTACGGGTGAGCTGCATCGCCGGCACCACATCACGGCAGACGGTTTCTACCGTGGTAACCAAGTTGTTGAAACTCCTGAAGAGCTAGACGACGACGAGTAAGTCATTTTTATGCGCACATGCTTTAGCTTGCACCCATTTGTGAGTGAATCTCGAGCTGCATGTCTCGCATGTTAACCGTCGCCATTGATGCTATGAGCGGCGACGGTGGCACCGCCGTCATTGTGGATGCTGTTCGCGCAGTTATTAAAGAGCGCGACGACGTCCACCTGACACTGGTCGGTGACCCCGATAAAATAATGAGCTGTATTGGGCAGGACGCTTTGCCCCAAGACCGTTATTCCATCGTGGCATCTTCTGAAGTGGTGACCATGGACGATAGCGCAGCTGTTGCGCTTCGTTCCAAGAAAAAATCGTCCATGCGTTTGGCTGTCAATTTAGTCAAAGAGGGGGCAGCCGATGCGTGCGTCAGTGCAGGCAATACCGGTGCTCTGATGGCTATTAGCCGGTTTGTTTTAAAGACCGTACGCGGTATCGATAGGCCTGCTATTTCGGCCATCATTCCTGCCATAGACGGCCATACCCACATGCTAGATTTGGGCGCAAACGTCGATAGCTCCGCGGAGCATTTGCATCAGTTCGCGCTCATGGGGTCCATTTTGGCTGAGGCGGTAGATGGCGTTGCTAAGCCCCGAGTAGGACTACTCAATATTGGCTCTGAAGATATCAAAGGCAACGAGCAAGTAAAACTTGCAGCACCGTTGTTGGCGAATAGTGGGCTCAACTATATTGGCTTCGTCGAAGGCAATGACATTTACACTGATAAGGTCGATGTCGTGGTCTGTGATGGTTTTGTCGGCAATGTGTCGTTAAAAACCAGTGAAGGCGTAGCGAAGATGGTTTCTCACTACATCAAGGAAGAGTTCAAACGCACTCTCGTTAATAAACTCATTGGATTGTTAGCAAAACCTGTTTTGCAGGCGTTTGGTAACCGCATCGATCCTCGTCGGTATAACGGAGCAAGCTTTCTTGGCTTGCAAGGCGTTGTTGTAAAAAGTCATGGCGGTGCAGATGCAGTGGCGTTTGCCAATGCTATTAATATCGCCTTGTTAGAAATCGGCCATAATGTGCCTTCCATGATTGCCGAACGTCTAGAAGAGACACTAAGCGCGGCCTAACTTCGCTGACCACGAATCATGACTCATTTTTCTCGCATTATTGGTACAGGTAGTTACCTTCCAGAAAACGTTGTCACCAACGCTGACTTGGAAAAGACGGTAGAAACCAACGATGCATGGATACGCGAACGTACCGGTATCGAGCAGAGGCACATTGCCGCTGAAGGTGAATTCACCTTGGATTTAGCAGAGCAAGCGTCTCGACGTGCATTAGAAGCTGCAGGCATTGCCTATTCCGACATCGATTTAATTATTGTCGCTACCACGACCGCTGATCAAGTGTTCCCCAGTACTGCATGCTTGCTGCAAAGCCGGCTTGATATACACGGGTGTCCAGCGTTTGATATTCAGGCTGTGTGTACGGGCTTTGTTTACGCACTGTCAGTAGCTGATCAATTCATGCGAACTGGGGCTGCAAAGAATGCGCTGGTAGTCGGTGCGGAAACGTTCTCGCGCATCATCGATTGGACGGATAGAAACACTTGCGTACTATTTGGTGATGGTGCAGGGGCTGTCGTGCTCACGCGTGATAATGCCCCAGGCATTTTGTCTACGCATATACACGCCGATGGTGACTACGCCTCACTGCTGCAAGTGCCTAAAGGTGTGTCAAATAATTTAGCGGCCGTGCAGGGCGGTACTGCGTTCGTCGAAATGGCGGGCAGTGATGTATTCCGTATGGCAGTAAAAACATTAGGCCGCATTGTTGATGAAACGCTTGAGGCGAATCAAATGCAAAAGTCAGATATCGACTGGCTAGTGCCGCATCAGGCAAACTCACGAATTATTGCAGCCACGGCCAAAAAGCTGGGCATGCCGATGGACAAAGTCGTTCAAACGGTAGCCAAACATGGTAATACATCGGCAGCTTCTATCCCGTTAGCCTTAGACGTGGCCGTTAGAGATGGCCGAATTCGTGCTGGGGACACCATACTTATGGAAGGCTTCGGTGGCGGATTTACCTGGGGTTCTGCACTTGTAAGCTGGTAGTTGGTTGAGTCGAGGTGCTGTCCCATGCAAATGAAAGTACTGGTAGTTGATGATCATGAGCTTGTGCGCTCTGGCATGCGACGTCTTTTAGAAGACAACCCTGATATTGAGTGTATTCACGAAGCAAGCTCGGCAGAAATTGCCTTAGAGCTAGCAACCACCACGCAATACAACCTAATACTCATGGACGTTAATCTGCCTGGCATGAGCGGGCTGGAAGCGTCAGAACGTTTAATTACGCTTGCACCCAATAGCCGAATCATTATGGTCACTGGCAGACTTGAACCTGAGCTTATCCGTAAGTTACTCAATGCAGGTGTCCGGGGTTATGTTAGTAAAGGCAGCGATGCTCGAGAAATTGAGAAAGCCATGCGAATGGTTATGTCCGGTGAACAGTATCTGTCGCCAGATGTCGCTCAACGATTTGCTATAGATGCGTTGCGTGGTGATGACTCTGACCCGTTTGAACGTCTAACATCACGAGAACTAGAAATCGTCCAACTGTTGTTACAAGGCCAGCGTAATAGACAAATATCGGCTGATCTGCACATCAGTGAAAAAACAGTCAGTACCCATCGCACTCGTGCTTTTGAAAAGATGCGCGTGAAAAATACCGCTGAGCTAGTTCGACTTGCTATTCGGTTTGATAAATGGAACGAAGACTAACCATTACAAGAGGCTAGTCGCATGTCAGAAAATCTACCGCCGGAGCAAACGCCTGAATTTGATGTCGTAGCTTTTATGCGCACGGTTACAACGCGCCCAGGCGTGTACCGAATGTTCAATGCCCATGAAGAAATCATTTATGTGGGTAAGGCGAGTAACTTAAAAAACCGCTTGTCCAGCTACTTTCAAAAAACGCTGGATAACCGCAAGACACAGGCATTGGTGTCGCACATAGCAAACGTGCAGACAACCGTTACGGCTAGTGCTGCCGAAGCGTTATTGCTCGAGCATAATTTAATCAAAGAGCATCGTCCGCGCTATAACGTGGTGCTGCGCGATGATAAGAGTTACCCGTATATATTTATCTCAAGTACAGCGGAATACCCGCGCTTGAGTTACCAGCGTGGCGCTCGAAAGGCTAAGGGTAAGTACATTGGGCCGTATCCTAGTGCTAGCTCGGTTAAGCGCTCTCTGCGTTTGGTGCAAAAGCTATTTAATGTGCGCCAATGTGAAGACAGTTATTTTAAAAACCGTTCAAGACCCTGCTTGCAGTATCAAATAAAGCGTTGTTCCGCTCCGTGTGTTGGCAAAATCAGCAGCGAGGATTATCGCAGTGATGTTGAAATGACCACTCGCGTGCTCGAAGGTAAAACACAAGACGTCGTGAAGAATTTAGCGCAGCGAATGGAAGCGGCTAGTGAGGTGCTAGATTTTGAATCAGCGGCTAGGTTACGAGATCAAATTGGAAGCTTAAAGGCGGTATCCGATTTGTCGGGTGATATGAACAACGAAGGCAATGCCGATTACGTTGCTGCTATCACCAAGGGTGGGCAGAGTTGTGTTCAGGTGTTTTTCATCCGCAATGGCATCAATTTAGGCAACAAAGCGTTTTACCCTGCCACCCCTGTCGGCAGTACAAACGCCGAAATTTTAAATGCCTTTCTCGCTCAGTTCTACTTACAGCACGACTTACCTAAAGAGATTATTTGCAGTGAACCTGTTGAGGATGCAGCCGTGTTGCAAGAGGTGTTCACGCAGCGCCTTGGTTCGAATGTCAGCGTTGTAAACAGCGTGCGAGGGGAGAGGGCTAAGCTACAGACACTTGCTATTACCAATGCAGAAATAGGTTTGGCAACACGACTGGCATCGCGTTCGGGTATGGCTGCTCGGTTGGAGGCGGTGAGAGAATTAGTCGATCTAGATGACGCTCCGAGCCGTATGGAATGCTTTGATATTTCGCACACCATGGGTGAGGCGACGGTGGCATCCTGTGTGGTGTTTAATGCCGAGGGTGCGTTGAAGTCTGATTATCGTAAATTTAATATTGAAGACATTACACCTGGCGATGACTATGCGGCAATGCGTCAGGCGCTCACACGTCGATATACTCGTTTGCTTAAAGAGCAGCGCGATTTGCCCGACATCTTGTTTATTGATGGAGGCAAAGGCCAAATCAGTGTGGCGCTGGACGTTATGACAGAGTTGCAGATAGATTCTGTACAGGTTGTCGGTGTCTCCAAGGGGCCAGATCGGCGGCCAGGGGATGAGACGTTGATTCTATGTCGTGATGAAATAGACGGCGGGCAGATGGAAAAGCAGCTAACGTCTGACTCTCCAGCGCTTTTGCTCATACAGCAGATTCGTGACGAGGCGCATCGGTTTGCCATTACTGGACACCGCGGAAAACGAGCAAAGAAGCGCCAACAGTCCGTGTTGGAAGATATTAAGGGTATGGGCCCAAAGCGTCGGAAACAGTTGTTGACGCACTTTGGTGGTCTACGCCACTTGCAGAAAGCCGGAGTAGAGGATATATCCTCTGTGCCTGGTATTAGTTCGGACCTGGCTGCTAAGGTTTATGATGAGCTACACCCCAATCGCGTTTTAAAGAGTTAACTTTTAATGAGAAACAATCTGCCAACTTGGCTGACGTTGCTGCGTATTGGGTTGCTGCCCGTGATTGTGGTGGTGTTCTATCTGGATTATTCGTGGGCACGCCCGTTGAGCTGCTTTATTTTTGTTGTCGCCGGCATAACAGACTGGCTAGATGGCTATTTAGCTCGCCTATGGGGAGTTGAGAGCCGCTTTGGTGCCTTTTTGGACCCAGTGGCTGACAAACTCATGGTGGCCACTGTGCTCATCCTTATCGTTGAATTTGATAATAGCCCGTGGCTGACCATTCCTGCCATTGTCATTATTGGACGTGAAATTACGATCAGTGCACTGCGAGAATGGATGGCTGAAATGGGTTTGAGAGGCAAAGTGGCTGTCGGTTGGCTGGGCAAGGTAAAAACTACGGCTCAAATAACCTCGCTGTCTTTGCTTTTATATCTTCACGATTTGTTCGGGTTGCCGATATACAAAATGGGAATGGTGGCGCTTTACATCGCAACCGTGCTGACCATCTGGTCCATGGTGAGTTACATGCAGGCCGCTTTTTCGGATACAAACGACTCAATAGAGTAGTTTTTTTGTACAGTTTTGCTCTGAGGCAAAGTGTTAAGACAAAATTGCGCAAATTCAGTTGCCTAGGGTGCTTGACAGCGCGAGCCTAGCCCATCAAAATAGGCGGATTGACGCGGGAATAGCTCAGTTGGTAGAGCGCGACCTTGCCAAGGTCGAGGTCGCCAGTTCGAACCTGGTTTCCCGCTCCAAACATTGATCTGAAAGTTTTTACACTCGGCTGAGTGGCAGAGTGGCTATGCACCGGATTGCAAATCCGTTTACCTCGGTTCGACTCCGGGCTCAGCCTCCAGTTTTACAGGCCAATCTGTAGAGCTTT
>CALKLO010000040.1 GCA_937991945.1 uncultured Granulosicoccus sp. | reverse complement strand
AGCCCAGCAAAGAAGGGAAATACGAAGTAACGTTCTTCTGCAGGGGAATGCAGCATCTACATACAGAGAATGTCGAAAGATCCGCTACGCTCGAGAGTGGCGAGCGATTGTATCTAATGAATGACAGTCAGAATGAGAAGGACAGAGCTGCGCTTCTACTCCGTACAACTGATCCGATTACACTCATGGGCTACACGCCAAGATATTTATCAAATGACTTCTCCCGCGTTTTAGATCAGCTGGGCTCAAACGGTGTCGTGGTTAAGGTGGAGCAAGTAAACAAAGATG
This sequence comes from uncultured Granulosicoccus sp., assembly GCA_937991945.1. Lineage (GTDB taxonomy): Bacteria > Pseudomonadota > Gammaproteobacteria > Granulosicoccales > Granulosicoccaceae > Granulosicoccus. The sequence goes on along the minus strand of CALKLO010000040.1, from coordinate 33,568 downwards.
CTCCGCTACAGTATAGAGTTAGGTGTAGATTGAGTAGCGCATGGCCTAAGGATTTCGTTGCCTGCTCTGGAGATATGTACACAACACTAGCTGAGAGTGCTTAAAAGGCTTGCTGGTCAAAATACCAACGATACTGTAGTCCAGAAGCACAAGGATTCGACCAAAGAAATACTACCTAACATAGAACACACCTAAAATTGTTTGGGTAATACAGCAGGGTAATGGCATCGCTTAAAATCCCGAATCCCAACAAATATATGGCCTGCAGCCTGTAGTTGTGTGGACCCCAGCTCCACCAATACCGAAGCCCCGATCATTTGATTGGGGCTTTTTTCGTTGTGTGGACTGATTTGTTGTTGTTTTTCCGATGTTCCTGCACGCGCAACCAAGACTATTTGTAAAGTGGTCAATCGGGCAAAGCACCACAAAAACCACCTGCACTGGCAGCACCAGAACCTAAAGCCACAATGGATGGTGTTTGATAAGGGTTAGGTGGTGAGACGATATAGTCCGTGACAATAAGCCCGGCAATGAGCAGCATCGCAATGCTAGCGGTGAGTTTGCGCGTCATGGTTGGCGCGCCTCCAAACCAAGCAGTGGTCGCAGGCGGACGCCATAAATCGATCCTGCAAAGGCTGCTGCAAACCAAACCCAGCCATGAAGGCTGCCTGTTGAAATGCCTGAGAAAAAAGCACCCACGTTGCAGCCGAATGCAAGCCTTGACGAGTACCCCAATAGAAAACCGGCAATTATTGTGGCCACCCAAGCTCGCATGGGTAATTTGGGCAGCTTTTGTGAGAACCCATTGAGGCGCCAAGAGGCAACGAGAAAAGCGCCGGCCATGATGCCAATGTTGGTGAGTGATGTGTAGTCGTTTAATAAGCTGGATTGAACCCGTTCAGCACTCTCACTTGCGGCCCAAAAAGCGGAACCTGAAAGGTCGGCACCGACAAGTGTGGCGCCCTTGGCAGCCCACAAGCCCAGCCCGTAAACCACTCCCCAAGGTTGCCCAGCAATGACCAGATTGGCGAGCGCTAGCGCTGCGATAATCAGTGCAGCAATCCAATACCGGCCGGGTACTGACCATTGGCCTGTTGGTGCTAGTCGCCATAACACGGCTGCAACGGCTGCGAGCAAACTTAACGTTATGGCCACGCCACTCCAACCATCGAATGTAATGATCGGTAAGGAACCCAAGTCAGTCCACCAGATTAGATTCCACGCACCGGCAAAACTACCTAATGCGAAAAACGGTAACGCAAGGAGGCCAATCGGGTTGCCTGAACCGGCATTAACCAAGGTGCCGGACCCACACCCTAAAACCACTTGCATGGCTATTCCAAAAACAAACGCACCAGCTACCATGGCAAAACCAACCGGTGCTTGCGCGCCGATCAGTTCGCCGCCACTGGCTTGGATGAGAGGTAGGGCTACGACAGTGACGATGGCTATAGCGAATAGCTGCGCGAAGATCCCAGATGGATCTCGCCTGAGAATCATGGCACGCCAAGGGCCCGCGAATCCGAATCTCAACCCCTCAAGCACCAGGCCGAACCCGAGTCCAACAGACAGCATTAGCGCATAACGAATGCCGACTAAGAGGGCCACGACAAACACCGTGGCCAGAGCGGCCAGTATGAGGCCGGTTCGTTTTAGATACGGCCGTTTAGTGCTGGCCTGAAAATCCGATTGATCAGCAACAGCCGTCATTAATTACCTTTTGTTTTGTTTAAGAGGTTCTTCAAAAGTCCAGGTGTGTTTGCCATTGCAAGATCACCGTCAGCGTGAGAATACTCCACCATTGAACCAGGGTACAACTTAACGTTTTCAAGCTCGGCCACCTCTGACATAGCAAACCAGTTGGTCGCGGCCCAATGACCTGTGTTGCAGAATGAAACAATCTCTTGCCCGTTCTCTACGCCAAGCAGCTCTTGTAGGCTGGACTTACTCTCGATGCCAGACATCAGCGGTGAACCGTTATCGAAGAATGAGGTATACGAGTGATTCTCGGCACCCGGCAACGTTCCAGGGCGAGCGGCAGCTTTGTGGCTTTTTTCCCCATCGTAAAAAGCGGGTGTGCGGGCATCGAGCAGCAATGCATCAACCTCACCTCTAGTGACGGCAGCTACTGCATCGGTAGTGGCTGTCCACTGATCAGAAAATACGATGTCAAGTTCAGTGGGTTGAGGCGTAACTGCTTCAGTGCTCAGGGGTAAGCCAGCGCTTTCCCATGCGACTACGCCGCCATTGAGAATAGACAGATCGGTGAACCCGGATGATTTTAATGTCCAGTAGACCCGAGCCGCGGCACCGAAGTCGGTGTCGGTTTTACCGACAGGTGCGATTACGACTGCTTTTTCCGGAGTTAGGCCAAGCGCTTCGTAACGTTCTTCTAGCGTATCTGGATCGAGCAGCTGGCCAGGATTGTTGGCAGGCCCTCGAAACAAGCCATAGGGGGCAGAGATAGCACCTTCGATATGTCCTTGGGCATAAGCATCGCCGCGGATGTCCAAGATGATTGGAGCGACTTCACCCAGACGTGCAGAGAGATCTTCAGGTGTCACTAGAGGGCCAAAAGAGGCAGTAGAGGCCAATACGCTTGCGGGTAGCGCAACACCCACGACGAGAAGAGCGGCGGAGGATACAGATGCGAACAAATTCATGATGGGCAACCCTGGATGATCTAATTAGAAAATTTTGAACCCTAACTTATCTCTTTCAGTCCCTTCCGACAAAGAATTTTTTGGAATCAGCTTATTCCAAATGGTGTTTTTCCAGCGCCCACGATTCCAGGCAGTAGACCAGCTTGTCTTGACCCAATCGGCAGTTGAATAAAAACTGTGGCGGTATCAACCAGTAGTATGAGTTCCGACAAATTGTTCGCCGTACCTAAGAGGTAATGATCAGGACGCACTAAGGCTGCCTCAACGTCAAACTCCACTAAAAGCGCGGACAACTCTGATTCACCTTCAACCGATATCACCGTTAAATCAGGTTCACGCCCGGCGTCGATTAGCAAGTCCCGTCAAATACGCATGCGCGGAACATCCAACGGGTCTAACCGCAATTCAATCAAATACGGCCCCTTACGATTTTGAAGTGCGGCAAGCGCCTCTTCAAGTTGCTCCTTCGAACGCACCTCGAATCCATCGCCACCAAGAGACTTAGCAACATCAACGAATGAAGGCCAATGGAATTCCGTAAGACTGGGATCCATCTTACGATCAACGAACTGAATGTGCTCTGCACCATAGGCAGAGTCATTTGCAATAATCACAATCAGATCAAGCCCAAGTCGCACGGCTGTATTGAATTCATTGATGCCACCCATCATAAACCCTCCGTCGCCACTAAAAAGGACAACTGGTCGGCCCGGTGCCCCAAGTCCTGCACCAATAGCTTCTTGAAGTCCCAACCCAATGGCTCCAAAATTGACGGTGCTAACAAAGCTCTGCGGGTTCGGAACCGATAGACGGCACCAAACCTCGGTCATGAATCGCCCACCATCGGTGACTAACACACGATCTTTGGGCAAGGCTTCTTCCATCCGCTCAAGGGCATACACAAAGTTTACAAAACCATCATTGGCGGTCGTTAATCCGGCTGGGTGTGCGGTTAATGTGTCAACATCCAATTCACGCGTAAAGCCACTTGCTGGAATGTCAGCCTCATTCATCCAGTACACAATCGTGTCAGCAGCGAGTCCTGCGTCTGCAACGATTGCAATGTCAGGATGCAAGCCACCCCCTATCGATGCAGGGTCAACATCAATTTGTACGACCCGCTTGTCTTTCATTAACTTGCCACGGTCCGTCGTGAAGTCGTGCAATGCAGTGCCAAAGCAAATGATGCAATCGGATTGTGCAATCAACTCATAGGCTGCAGGTGTGGACAAGGTGCCAAAGATATCAATATTGTACGGATGGTCGTTGAAAAGACCTTTGGCTCTTAGTGTGGTTGCCAGTGGCGCTTCTAACCGATCTGCCAACTGCACCAGTTGATCGCGAGCACCAACTGCCCCACCACCGGCCAAAATTAAAGGGCGTTTTGCCGCAGCAATCATTCCAATGGCGTCATCGAGAATATCCCCTTCAACCACGCCACCTGGGGAGGTAAACACATCAAGCACTTGGCTGTCATAGTCGGCCTTCTCCCACATGAAATCAGCGGGCATGTTCAGTACGATAGGCCGACGTTCAACCTGGGCGCGGTAGAAAGCCCTAGCAACATCCTCGCAAGCCGTTGCTGGCGTGCGCAGTTGCTCAAAGCCTGCGCCTGTGACTTTTACAAAACCACGTTGATCAATGCTTTGCAGGTGGCGTGGGTTATCTACCGGTGTGTCCCCTGCCAAGATGACTAACGGCACATGCCCTCTCGCGGCTTCTGTTAGCGCGGTTGCACAATTGGTCAAGGCTGGCCCATGCGTGATCGTGGCAACACCCACTTTGCCTGAAACGTGCGCATAAGCTGCAGCCATCAGAATAGTGCTTCCTTCATGCGCTGCAGGAATAAAACGCCCCTGATAATCGCGAACGAAGCTGTCCACCATAAATAGATTCGCATCTCCCATGAGTCCGAATATCGTCGTTACTCCGTGGTCCTTAATTGCGTGCGAAATAGACTGATAGACGTGATTTTCCTGACTCATAGATAGGACCTCTTTAGCTGTTTCAGCTTGAACAGAAAGGCGCAGAAGCACGGGTTCTGTAGCTATGAAGATATTAGAAGTACGATAAAGTTCACCTATGGGTATATTCTTCCCATATTGGTCTTCATAGGCCGCTATGAGACAATTCTCACCTTATATTTACTTATTAAAGGTATATTTATGCTCGACAAGTTTGAAAAGCTAATTTTGAGAGCATTGCAACGAAATGGACGCGCCAGCACGCAAGAGTTATCGGATGCTGTTGGCTTGTCTCAATCCCCGTGCTGGCGACGAGTCAAGAGGCTAGAGGAAGATGGCTACATCACCCGGTACTCGGCAATCCTTGACGGCAAAAAATTAGGCTTACACGCACTGGCGCATGTTCAAGTGTCGTTGCTCGATCACACCGAGCCTTCAGTTGCCTTGTTTCAAGCCTTTGTCGATGAGAACGAGCAAGTACTTGAGTGCGCATCCATTACCGGCGACTTCGATTTTATTTTGAAGGTTGCGGCTAGTGACCCAGAGGCTTTGGAGCAATTTATTATGCACAAGCTTCTTAGACTGGGCATTGTCAGAACGACGACAACCTTATTTATTTTGAGACAGATGAAAGTATCTGGAGCATTGCCTGTCGACGTATCGTAACTGTCGCTCTTTTTACTGAGTGTCGATAGAATTTTTCAACGGATCAATACCTCGAAATCGCACCACAAAATCAGCAGCCAATCTGTAGGCATGCGGAGAAAAGGTTTGTAACGTTTGGTTCAGGCACTGACCAAGACTAAAGACGTCATAACGCCATGCCTGCCATATATCTTCCAAGGCTTTAGCGGGTGCACTACGAGCAAAAAAACGAGACCGAAATGAAGCGCGGTAGGCGCGGTAGGCACTTTCAGGCATCTCATGTTTATGTGACTCCACCCAGGCCATGAAGCTGCGATGCTCATCACTCTCACCCGAACTAAAGATGGGGCTTTGTGAAAGTCGATTAGCTTCGAAGGGGTCATCGTATACGGTTAAAGGCAAATCAATCATTTTTATAGCGATGCCTTTCATCCACAACGATGCGACAAATTGAGTGTCGTCTCCAAACGATAATGTGGTATCAAACGGGTTTTGTCGAGCAAGCTCGGTTGCCACAACAATGCTACTTGGATGGATCCACCCTTTATTGAGGAATAGATAGGTGAAAATATTTTCTTCCTCTTGCAACCCTCGATGAGGCTTAACCCACCACTTGCCAACGCCTCGGTTAACATAGTTTTGACTATAAAAAAGTGTCTTTGATTCGCCACTGATAGACTCCGCCACCGTTGCAAGCTTTGTTGGCATATACGTATCATCAGCATCGAGGAACGCTATGTACTCTCCTGCTGCGTAACGTACTCCAGTGTTTCTTGCCGCAGCCGCGCTACCAACATGATCAGTTATCAGGGTTATTACGCAGTGAGTTAGGTAGGGGCTCACAGCTTTCGACATATCATCGGTCGATCGCTCGTCATCAATAACAATAATTTCAAAGTCTTGGCATGTTTGTTTTAGGCACGACTCTATCGCCAGACCGATGACATGGGCACGGTTTAAGCTAGGAATAATGACGCTGAAACAAGGTTTACTCACTTATCTTAATCCGCCCTCTAGTGCGGCCCTATTTTCTACAGAAACGGCTGATACGTTCCTGATGATTGCACCCATCCTGCCAACTCGCAAAATAGCATCGCTATGAAACATGTTATGAGCGCTGAAAGACAATTACCTGCGCTAGATGTCGTCATTGCCATTTGCACGTGTAGAAGACCTGACGGGCTGTTAAACCTATTGCATCATTTGGAGATGCTTGAATTCGACGGATCTGTTTCGGTAGTCGTTATAGACAACGACGTTAACAAGCAGGGCATCGATGTTTGTCAGTCGCTGCACGACTATCGTTGGCCAATAACCTGTGACACAGAAAAACAGACGGGTATCGCTTTTGCCAGAAATACCGCTGTTAATGCGGCATTGCAGCAGAATCCACGGTTCATTGCGATGCTCGATGATGATGAGTGGCCATCGACTCACTGGCTATCAGAACTAATGCGTATCCAAGCCATGCATGATGCCGATGCAGTGGGTGGCCCAGTGCTACCGGTGTTTGTTGATACCTCCAATACATGGTCAAACTTGTCGCAGTATTACGGAACAGATCAACAGCTACCCGATGGAACACAAACTGTTTTGTACTCATCGGGAAATTTTTTACTAAAAGCCAGTTGCCTTCAACCAATGCTACCCAAACCGTTTGATACGGTTATGACTAAGTCGGGTGCTGATGACATGGTGTTTTTTCGTCACCTTGATAAAAGAGGGTACACAATGCACTGGGCAGCGAAGGCCTTCGTCAAAGAGACCGTTGCACCCCATAGAACAAATATTTCATGGTTAAAACGTAGACATGTCCGAATAGGTAACACCAACGTATTAGTTCAAAAAATGTTCGATACCGGCTTTTTCGCGACATACAGTAGGCTGTTAAAAACCACTGGCCTACTCTGCCTAAGCAGTCTGTATTGGTTGATCATGTTCTGGCATCACGAACACCGAATACACTCTTCGCTGTTGGTTCATAAGGCCATAGGAAAAGTCATTGGCCATACGGGGCGTTTACATGACTATGGCGAGCATGGCGGTCAATGATACAGCTACGATTTACTGTAGAGCTTAACTGGCTCGCTTATGCGATAGCTGGGTCAGACGATCTTTTTCTCGCACCAGTAATTGCGTCATTGCATCGACAGGCAGTGGTTTACTAAACAAGTATCCCTGACAGGTCTCGCATTCCTTTTTAAGTAGAAACTCATATTCGTTACGCGTTTCTACGCCCTCGGCGACTACTTCCAAATTCAGATTATGCGCCAGTGACACAATGGCAGATACGATTTTCTCGTTGGACTTGCCCATTCCAACATCCGTAATAAAACAGCGATCTATTTTCAGCGTATCGATGGGTAATGACGATAGCGCACCCAGTGATGAGTAGCCTGTACCAAAATCGTCCATAGCGATACGAACTCCCATATTACGAATGGTATTGAGCGTCTCGATAACTTCTGTGGGTGCTTCCATCATGCACGATTCGGTAATTTCTATTTCAAGCGCATCAGCCCTAACCTGATTTCTTTCCAACGAATCACTGATGACCTCAACCAGGTTGCTAAGCTTGAACTGCCGCTGCGATACATTTAACGCCAAGCGTGGGGGCTCTATGCCAATGTGCTCCCACTCAGACCATTGTCGACACGTCTCGTTGATTATCCATTCACCTAAGGGCCCTATCAACCCCATGTCCTCTGCAATGGGTATAAATTGATCTGGCGGTACGTTACCGCGCTCCGGGTGTTGCCAGCGAATTAATACTTCCGCACCGGTAATAACCTTTGTACGTGTATCAACCTGAGGCTGAAAATGTAGCGTTAAGGCATTTTCATTAACAGCTACACGAAGATCGCGCTCAAGACTCACTCGCTCGACAAGACTCAACTGCATTGCATCGTCATAAAACCGATACGTATTTTTGTCTTGCCGTTTGGCTTCATACATAGCCGTATCGGCAAACTTAATAAGCGCTTCCACATCTGTCCCGTTGTCCGGGCTCGACGCAATACCAATACTGGTGCCTATTACGAACTCTTGTTCCAATACTATAAAAGGCTCTCTAATCGCTGTAAGTATGCGTTCGGCGACCAGTCTGGCATCAGAGGGCTCTCGAAGATCATTAATCAGGATGATGAATTCATCACCACCCAAACGAGCGACTACACCATCATTACTCACATCTTCACTACCAGCCGATTCATGCGTCATGATATCGTGTACCCGCACACACTCACTGAGTCGATGAGCTACGTTTCTCAACAATATATCACCAGCCTCATGACCCAACGTATCGTTAACCTTCTTAAAGTCATCGAGGTCTAAAAACAATATGGCACTGTAGGGGTGCAAACTACTCGGTCGACGAATAGCTCGCTCCAGCATCTCGAGAAATAATCTGCGGTTTGGTAAACCTGTCAAGCTATCCCGATAGGCAAGCTGTTCGATCTCCGCATGCGACTGTTGCAGCTCATCCATAGAGCGACCTAGCATGGTGTGCATATCATGGAATGATCGAGCAAGATCACCAATTTCATCGTTGCGCTGCAGGTTACGATCAGAGACGTCAGCATCACGCCCCTCCCCTATTGCTATGGCAAGCTCTCGCAGTTGACGTACAGGTGCCACCACCAGCGTTCTCAATAACAATAGGAGAATCACTGAAATAACGGCGATCGCACCTACAGACACTATGGCCACAGAAATTGCAATCTTCTGGCTCAGCGCCTCGAATTCAGTACTTGGAATGACACTTAATAACAATAAATCTTGGTGTAACCAGCGTTTACGTACGTAGACTGGGTCTTCTTCAAAATAGGTAAGCACTGTTCCCTGTCTACTGTCAGCATCAGATGATAAGGCCCCCAGATTAACAACCGGAGTCAACAGGCTGCTGGCATCCTTACCAATCATTGAATCATTTGGATGGAACACAATACGCTGCTGCCTATCCACAGCTACTAGATACCCTGCCTTACCTATTCTCTGGCTCTTAATCAGCCCCTCTAGCAAGTTTAGTCTTGCTGTTACTATCATGAATCCGCGCAAAACTGGCTTAGCGCTAATGGCCGTTGAGCTCATATCTTTACGATAGATCGGAGCCGACGCGAGCAATGTTGTTTGACCATCATCTGGATTTTCAAGAATAGTGGTCACCCTTTGATCCCCACTATTGAGTAGCTCTTGAAAGTATGGGGTGTCGTATTCTTCCTCGGTTATATTGACTAATCCAGATTGCGCTATACGGGTATCTTCATAGCCGTCGGGCAACACTAAGCGAAGCTCACGATACTCTGGGTAGGCCTGTTGGTACTTTGTAAAAAGTCTGAGTAATGCAGGCTGCATGAGATCGTATCGCTCTGCCTCGTCCTCAACTAGGACATAACGGTCCATCAAATTGGAACTAGAGAACAGCTGAGCATTCGCAGATGTGTTGGCGATGAATGACTGAGTTTGTTGTTGTGTTTGATCTAGTAACAACGTCATCTGACTTATCAGGTCGAGTTCAGATTGCTGGCGTAATTGTGCAAAAACTACTGAAGCCAATAGCAGCATGGAAGCCACGATAGCCATACCAATAACAACAACAAGTTTGCCTTGTAGTTTCACGCTAGAGTTAACACCCTATTTAACGTCATTTTTCTCAGTCACCCAACGCTAATCGCGGAATAGCTCCGCACCTATCGTGTTTACTTTCTTTCGAGCACGTGGTGGTAGCGGTTGAACAAATTCTGAATTTTTCAGTACATCCTCATTAGGATTTATTACCATGTTTTCCATGTACTCTGCCGACATTAACTCAGCCGCCGCTAAATTCGGTGACGCATAAAACACCCATTCAGCCAGTCGAGCCGCCACGCTAGGTCGATTGATGAAGTCCAAAAAAGCGTGTGCTAACACCTTTTTTTCAGAAGCTTTGGCCACCGCAAAGTAATCAACCCAAATAAGCCCGCCTTCCGTTGGTAACGTAAAGGCAATATTTTCATCCTGATCTTGGAGAACCATGGCATCACCGTTGTACATACTAGCAACCCAAACGTCGCCACTAAGCATTGAGGAGTCTTCACTGATATTCGGGTAGGCGTATTGTTGTACAAAAGGTTTTTGTATCATCAGCAATTCGCGAGCATCACTCAAATCTTTACTCTTACTTGAGTTAGCCGAATGACCTTTTGCTTTCAATGCAAGAGCAGTGAGTTCTCTTGAGTCACTGATCATGACAATTTTATCGCGCAGCGCCTCGTCAGGATTAAATAAATCGATCCAACTATCAAAACCGCCTGGAACAAGATCTTTGCGATACGCTATTCCCATCGTGCCCCAGAAATACGGCACCGCATAGGTACTCACTTTTGCAAACGCATTTGTCCACTTCGGATCCAAATGCTGTGAGTTAGGAATCGCCTCCCAATCAATGGGCTCCAACCAGCCTCTCTTGCCGTAGCGTTCCACTTGTGTACTGTTGATCATGAGTAAGTCGTAGCCGCGTCCATCAACTGCAGCCAGCTCTTCATCACGCGCCTGATCAGACTCAAAATAGTTAAAGATCAGTTCGGCATTAAACTCTTGTTCAAATTCTTCGACTATCTCAGGGTCTATGTATTCTGACCATGTGTATATTTTTAAAGGCTGCTGCGCGTGCGCCGAAGCAGCCATCCCCACGCAGATGAAGAATGCGCCAACAATAAACGATAGTCGACCTAGGCGACTTTTTTGCTTGTTACCAAACAGTCCACACATAGCAATGCGCTCCATAGTAAACATGGCGCGGACGGTCACAGATAACGGATGATAAGAAAAACTCGCTCTCACTAAAGCTGTCTAATCATTATCTAGCCACACCACGGAAGCGAACATGCCCCCATTATTAACTAGCGGCAGCAGCTGTTCATTCTGTCGGTTACATAAATATAATGCACACAATCGGAGGGCACTTCGAAACTGTCGAACGCTATGGGAAACCCGATGCCCAGCAGAATCTCAAGAAACACCCGCACCCAAGCTAGCCTTTTGTCTAATTATATTCAACCGCGTTGGAACTGATTAGCGCTTTGCAGCAGGATTTAGCCGCAAATTGTACTTAAACGTATAGAGCAATCACTCTATCGGAGCATCAAGGAACCACCCGCTATACGCTTTACCTGTTAAGTACCGGAAGTATGTTGTCAAAACTACGAAGTTAGGCAACTGTGATGAGCTGTATACGATTAATACAACATCAACCTTTTTTGCGCACTGATATTCATAGCCCTTTCACGTATCAGTGAAGCCGAGAACCTAGCTGTCTATGGATGCTCTCAATGTAGATATAGCTAAAGCTGCATTTGCCGCTTCACGTCCTTTTAGGACGAAATGATCGCTGTAGATTCTAGTGTGGTGCTCGGTCTCTTGAAAATGATGTGGAGTGAGCGATACCGACAGAATCGGCACCCCCGTTTCTAGCCCAGCTTGCATCAAGCCCGTTAAAACTGCTTGCGCTACAAAATCATGGCGATATATGCCGCCATCTACCACAAGGGCCGCTGCAACAACCGCAGAATATTTCCCCGTTTTTGCTAGCTCTTTGGCAAACAATGGCATCTCAAAGGCGCCAGGGACAGCAAACACCTCGACATTCTCTTCTGGAATGACGTCGTAAAACCCAACCAGTGCTTGATCAACGATATCGGCGTGCCAGCTAGCTTTGACGAAAGCATATTTATTAGGTGTCATGTTTGTTCCGATAGATTCTGGTCATTTTATAGGCTTTGCACACAGCTCATCATGATTCTTTTTGCGCGCATTTTCTGACGACAGTGTAACAAGCATGGGGCGTTTGCGGTGGCTCATGCCCCCCTGATAACAAGACCAAATATCAAGTGACTTTTCATAGTTCCTTGTCGCTGTGAAGACTATTTTCTTGCTAAAAGCACGTCCGGCTTCGTCTACAACTTGTGCATCTTCACGTCTATGGCCCCTCACTAAACAACATGGCACGGAGTTTGTCATTTACTCATATGAAAGTGCAAAAACGCCTAAAAAACAGTGTTTTTTGCACTGAGTAAAAGCACAGCACTAAATTCACGCACCAAAAGCACGCACCAAACACGGGGATCGATGACAATTTCGCTGACATTAAGCAATGTGACAAAACACTACGGTAAAAATATTGTTGCCGTAGATGATTTCTCTCAGGCTTTCGCCCCCGGCAGCTATGTGTGCTTGCTTGGACCGTCAGGTTGCGGAAAAACAACCACTCTTCGAATGATTGCCGGACATGAATCTGTCAGTAAAGGGAGTATTCAGATTGATGGGAAGGATATTGCCTCGTTAGCACCTGCCAAACGCGGTACTGCAATGATGTTTCAAAACTACGCACTCTTCCCACATTTAACGGTTGAGGAAAATACCGCTTTTAGCTTAAAGATGCGTGGGTTACCGAAGGCAGAACGTATCAAACGGGCGAACGAACTGTTGAGCTTAGTGGATATGACACCCTACGCTAAACGCTTTCCAGAACAACTTTCAGGCGGCCAACAACAGCGAGTTGCTCTTGCTCGCGCACTTATTTCTATGCCGTCAGTATTGTTACTAGACGAACCCTTATCCGCACTAGACCCGTTCCTACGTGTACGCATGCGCAGCGAGTTATCGAAACTCCAAAAAGAACTCGGCATTACGTTTGTTCATGTCACGCACAGCCAGGAAGAAGCACTCGCGTTGGCAGATCATGTAGTGCTTATGAACAATGCTGTTATTGAACAAGCAGGCGCACCAGAAGAGATATTCAACCGCCCTAAAACAGAATTTGTAGCGCGTTTTATGGGAGGGCACAACATCATTGAAATGCATGGTGAGCGTTTTGCTCTACGGACCGACCACACACGATTGTGCCGGACTAATGCCCTGCTACAGGCATGCGTTGGTTTCGTTGAGTATCTAGGCGCTAAAGTTGAAATAACAGTGACAAATCCAGATCAAGCCGATATCACTTTGTCGATATCAGATAAAGAATTCAGGCAGCAGCCTCTAGCTGCTGGTGATGCTATTGGTGTGACATGGGCACATCAGGATTTACATAAGCTTGAGTAAATCTTTTTTATATACCTAAACCCATTAGTAATACTTTTACGACTATTTTTAACGCCATAAAATTTAAGCAAGGAGAAAACTATGCGAGAACTAAACAAAAAAACACATCGCTCAAATCTAACAAAAACTGGAAAGCAGCGCCGCTTACTCATGAAAGGTGCTGCAGCCACAGTTGCTGCTGGAACCATCAGTGGCGCTCCTATGATTTGGGCGCAGAATATTAAGGACATCACCTTAAGACAATTTGGTACTGGTGTGTCGAATCTGAATGACGTAGCAGACAAAGTAAAAGAGGACCTTGGTTTTACCCTTGAAATGACCTCTCTTGATTCTGACTCCGTCACTCAACGAGCCGCCACACAACCAAAATCGTTTGATATAGCGGACATCGAATACTGGATATGCAAAAAGGTATGGCCTGCAGGAAATCTGCAAGCAATGGACACTTCTCGAATCGACAACTACGACAAAATTGTTGGCACATTTAGGAGTGGAAAATTAAATCCTGATAGTGTTATTGCCCAAGGTACTGCACCGCACAGTGTTGGATTTGTGGATGGACCCGACGGGAAATCTTTCGTCAATGAAGAGTCAGGCTGGATGACTCTTATTCCCACTATCTACAATGCCGACACTCTAGGCATACGCCCTGATCTAATCGGTCGTGATATTACGAGTTGGGCAGAACTTTTAAATCCAGAATTTAAAGGAAAAGCCTCTATTCTCGACATCTCCTCTATCGGGATCATGGACGCCGCAATGGTATGCGAAGCGATGGGCGAAGTCACTTACGGTGACAAGGGCAACATGACACGCGATGAAATAGACCAAACGATGGCTATTTTCACTGAAGCCAAAAAGAACGGTCAATTCCGTGCCTTCTGGAAATCTTTTGATGAGTCAGTCAACCTGATGTCATCTGGGGAAGTGGTTATACAATCTATGTGGTCACCCGCTATCTCTGCAGTGCGATCCAAAGGTATCCCATGCGTTTACCAGCCACTCGAAGAAGGCTATCGCTCATGGGGTGGTGGTCTTGGATTATCCAAGAACTTATCTGGCTTGGAGCTCGATGCAGCATACGAATACATTAACTGGTATCTATCCGGATGGGTTGGAGGCTACCTCATGCGACAAGGCTACTATTCAGCAGTACCCGAGACATCTAAGAACTTCATGTCCACCGACGAATGGGGATACTGGTTTGAAGGAAAACCAGCTGAGGGAGAGATTGTTAATCCTCAAGGTGTTGTTATGGAACAAGCTGGTGCAGTTCGAGATGGTGGTTCATTTGATGAGCGTATGGGCAAGGTTGCCTGCTGGAATTCAGTCATGGATGAAAACCAGTATATGGTTCGTAAGTGGAACGAATTCATCGCTGCATAAGATATGAATTCATAAGGGAAATTACAGTCAGTGTGTTTTTCATAACACTGGCTGTAATTTTAGTGCATCGCCAACTTTGTACTCCTAATTACCTAACGCTGAAACTAACGTGGCATCCACATCAATTAAAAACACACTCTTAGGGTGGCTATTGGCCGCACCAATGACGTTGATACTCATCTTCTTTCTTTTGCTGCCAGTACTCGCAATAGTTGTTGTGAGTTTCTGGCAATCAACGGCATACAGCTATTCACCTGCGTTTATATTTGAAAACTATGAATTCTTGCTAACGTCGCCAGTGACGTTGTCCGTCTATTTAAAAACATTAATGTTCACAGGCATCACATGGCTCTGTTGTTTACTCATTGGGTTTACCGTCGCCTATTTTCTCGCTTTCCATGTGCGTTCATTGCCAGTACAAATTGGTTTATTTTTATTGTGTACAGTTCCATTTTGGACATCGAACATTATTCGCATGATTTCTTGGATACCGTTTTTAGGTAGAAATGGTATCGCTAATAATGCCCTTCAGGATCTAGGCCTAATAGATGAGCCGCTCGAGTGGCTTCTATTTTCAGACTTCGCCGTAATCCTCGCTTTTGTCCACTTATTCACGCTCTTTATGATTGTTCCTATCTTCAACTCAATGATGCGGTTGGATCGATCATTAATCGAAGCCGCGGTGGATGCGGGCGCAACCGGATGGCAAGTACTTAGCAACGTCATCATTCCCTTGACCAAGCCAGGCATCATGATCGGTTCGATTTTTGTCATTACACTCGTCATGGGAGACTTTATAACCGTGAGATTTATGAGCGGTGGTCAAAGTGCTTCTGTCGGTAGGGTCATATCCAACGAGATATCCCTCTTGCAATACCCAGCTGCCTCTGCAAGCGCCGTTATATTACTACTCACAGTACTTATTATGATTGGCACCCTACTGCGTTTCGTCGATATCAGAAAGGAGCTGTAACCATGAACTCCAAACGCCCATTCAGCTTTTACGTACTAACAGCGTTTTTTTCTGTATTCGTACTCTTCCTCTACGGTCCAACGATAACCATTGCCATCTTATCGTTCCAAGGACCTCGAGGAGGTCTAACCTTCCCAATGAACGGAGTCTCTCTACATTGGTTTGGCGAACTATTCAAACAACAGGCGGTAGGAGACATATGGGGCTCCTTCCGACGCTCGTTCATGCTGGGCCTACTTGTCATGGTCACCACCACCATCGTCTCACTTATGGGGGGGTTGGCATTTAGAAAACACTTTAGAGGCTCTGCCATTATTTTCTACCTAGCCATCACAAGCCTGATCATTCCCTCTATTCTGATATCCCTCGGTGTGGGTATTTTGTTCAATATTCTTGACTGGGATGTACATTGGGCAAGCTCAGGATTTGGATCGCAGCTAACTTGGACGTTGCCGTTTGGATTACTGATTATGTTCGCGGTGTTTAACCGATTTGACAGCGCATACGAGGAGGCTGCACGCGATCTTGGTGCCTCTTCATGGCAAACATTACGCTACGTCGTGCTCCCTATAATCGGGCCAAGTCTAATTGGTGTTGCTCTCTTCGGTTTCACTCTTTCGTACGATGAATTTGCGAGAACGCTGTTGACAGCGGGAACGTACAACACGCTGCCATTAGAAATCTACGGCATGACCACAAGTGTGACTACTCCCGTCCTCTTTGCTTTAGGCACTTTTACTACAGTCTTCTCATTTATTGTGATTGCACTATTCGCAGTAATTTACAAAATAATCAGTAATAAACGTGCGTCAAGCTAATCGCTACTTTAAACCAAAACAACACAAATTCACTATCAACACCATTTGAGACTCTCTTTTGAATATCGCGATTATCAACCCAAACAGCACTGCCTCCATGACACACAAAGTGCTCAATGTGGCTAGGAGCGTCGCACCTAATTCTGTCATGCTTACTGGGATTACATCTATGTCTGGCCCTGCATCTATTCAAGGACCCGAAGATGGTCTGGCCGCCCTACCGGCGCTGTTAGATGAAATCAAAAAAGCTCAACGGCAAGACTATGATGCGTACATAGTGGCCTGCTTTGATGACACGGGTATCTATGAGGCTCGTCATTTAACCGACAAACCCGTGGTAGGTATTGGCGAAGCCGCATTCCATGCCAGTATGATGCTAGGTCATACCTTTACGGTAGTGACTACACTGTCAGTTTCTGTGCCCGTCATAAGCGATAACATTAACCGCTATGGTTTGAGTTCTTATTGTAAGAATGTTCGGGCTAGTGAAGTACCTGTATTGGACCTCGAACTTGCAAACAGCGATGCCGAGCAACGCATATCATCTGAAATAGAGGTTGCTATAAAAGAAGACGGCTGTGGTGCAATTGTTCTTGGATGTGCAGGGATGGCTGACTTGCCCAACAAACTGTCTCGTAAGTTTGGTATCCCCGTCATTGATGGTGTTGCCGCCTCGACCGGGATGGCCTGTGCTTTGGCTGCGTTGCAACAAAATCAAGATTTCAATAACTTGGCCTGACCACCCCATCAGACCATGACATAGCTTTGAACTGACTAACTATTATCCTGAAGCCGCGCAAACCCGTAAAAAACCACACCAAGCACCAACGGAACCAACGCTGCTTTAGGTTCTACGATGGCAGCGACGAAAGCAATAATAAGAAACAAACAGCTGCCTGCAACTAACGTGTTTTCTAGCGACTCAGCGAAAAGGGTTTTAATGATTACCAAGGCTTCGGCGAGAAAAGTTTTTATTAGATCCAAAAGTATGTCCTCAAAAGTGGGGATGCTACCGCCAACTAACGGCGAAACTGTGCAGCATCCTAAAATGTATGGGTACATTTTACATGTGAACAGATCAGAATAATGCGCCACCGCCTAAAATGATCATGTTTTCATGAATGACCCAAAATGGCTCGCCTTTCATGTCATCAAACTGGTGGCCGACTAGCGCTATGGCCTTGCTCCGCAAGGCGTATCAGCGCTGCCCACTGGGAATTCAATGGGCTAGGGACGCCTTCGATCTCGGCGTAACCCGCTATTGCACCATTTATCGCGTCAATTTCAGTGCGTTTGCCAGACAGTAAGTCTTGCAGCATTGACGGGATGTGCTCGGGATGATGTGCACAGGCGTAGTCAATGGTGTCGAACACGGCCGATAAACTGACGTCAACACCCATTGAACTCGCCACAGCAACCGCCTCAGCTGCAGTATTTTTCACTAACTGTTTAACCTCAGCAGAGCGGTTGATTATACCGGGGGTTGCGTGCGTTAACGCGCAGAGCGCATTCATCCCAGCATTGAACGCCACTTTCTCCCACACACGGCTTTTGATGTTGGCATCGAACCTGACGTCCATTCCGGCATCAGTAAACAGACCTTCCAAACGAGCTGCTTTTTCTGGCCTGTTTTTGTAGGCGTGGCCAAACCAACTCGCCCCCAAACCTTTGCCCTCAACAATACCAGGCGCAATACGATCAACAGGCAACATAGTCATACCGATCCACGTATTGTCCTGCCCGACATGTTTGGCGATAACTTCCGCGTTACCCAAGCCATTTTGAAACGAAAGGACCGTGGTGTCTGGATCGAAGACACCTTCCAAACTGCTGAGGGCCGCCTCTAATTGGAACGTTTTGGTTAAAACAATCACGAGATCAACTGGCCCATTAAATTTTGCAGGCTCGCCAATAGGGAGTTGTACGCTCATGCTGCTCGGACCTGAGCGCAGCTCAAGACCATCCCGTTGTACCGCGTCAATATGGGAGCGATTGGTCGTTAGCAATTGAACATTTTGGCCGTTGATGGCTAGGTGCCCACCAAACCATGACCCCATGGCTCCCGCTCCAAGAATGGCAATTCTCATCAATGACTGTCCCGTGCTTCATCACTCAATTGGTATTTGAATCATACCCCGTCGGTTAATGTTGCTGTGCGCTGGTATTCTGGTGACAATCAATATTCGTGTCATTGACAAGGGGCATCATGTCGACCCAAACAGAAACTGAAAAACGCTACGCAACCCCGCCAGCCGGAATGTCAGATGTTGAATGGCGCACGCGTGTTGATCTTGCCGCCGCCTACAGGATTGTCCATTACCATGGCTGGACGTCTCAGGTATACAACCACATAACTGCACGAATCCCCGAAACCGAGCACTTACTGATAAACCCATTCGGGCACAGTTATGACGAAATCACGCCAAGCGATTTGGTGAAAATCGATATCGACGGCAACAAGATTGATAACAGCCCCTACCCTGTCAATGTGGCGGGTTACACCATTCATTCTGCGATTCATTCAGCCCGTCCAGATCTGCAATGTATCGCGCACACCCATTCACAAAATGCGACAGCCATCTGCTGCCTTGAAGAAGGCTTCATACCCCTGACGCAAATGGGTTGTATGTTCCACGACAGAATCGGTACTCATGAATTTGCGGGCATTGCATTGGATCTTGCAGAACGAGAGAGCCTAGTCAGCGACTTAGGACCCACAAACCACACCCTGTTGCTCTACAACCACGGGCTCGTGGTCAGCGGCCCAAGTATTGCCCATGCAGTCACCAGGCTGTATCACTTTGAAGATTGCGCAGGTCTACAACTGAAAGCCATGGCAGCAGTTGCAGGCGGCGGCACACTCAAACGACCCAAACCTGAGATTGTCTTGAAGACACGAGAGCAATTCGAAAGTGGCGCATCGCAAGGTGGAGCGGACGTACTACTACCTGAATGGCCTGCCTATTTACGGCTACTGGATAGGCTCTACCCCAACTGGTGTTCTAACCAATAATGAACAAAATATGGGTCGATGCCGATGCCTGCCCGCGTACGGTTAAAGATATTTTACTCAGAGCAGCCAAACGCCTTGAGCTACACGTTACGTTTGTGGCTAACCAACCGGTGCCAGTGCCAAAGAATCGTTTTGTTAACGCTATTCAAGTCTCGCAAGGGTTTGATGTCGCAGACAATTACATTGTTCAACATTCAAACGCGGGCGACCTAGTCATTACCGGCGACATACCACTCGCAGCAGAAGTGCTAGAGACAGGCTGCTCAGCCATCAACCCCCGCGGCGAGCTGTACACAGCAGATAACATTCGCGAGCGCCTCAATATGCGCGACTTCATGGACACGCTCAGAGGCAGCGGTATCGATACCGGCGGCCAAGCTGCCCTTAATCAAACTGACACTCGTAATTTTGCAAACAGCTTAGACCCTCTGATAATCAAAATGGCTAACGCCAATAAACTCCTCTAATCTTGTCAAGCTAACGGTATTTTTATTCAATCGGCTTGAGGTGGTTATATACGTGCTTACAGGCACGGACTTGGCTGGGGTTAAGTGTGCATTGAGCATGATGTGTACGACTAAGCAGAGTTTCAAAGCAGCAGGTTACACGTGTCTGAACCCTTTATAGCGCTGAGGTATGACGTCTCTCCCACTATTGGAATGGGCCACGCTTCGCGTGCCCGTATACTTGCGAACGAATTTGATCGTCGGAAAATCCCAGTCATTCACGCCGTGAAGCAGGCTGCAATACCGTTACTTCAATCGTGGTTATCTGACAGCGTCCAGTTCGTTGCTGTGGATGCACCTAACGAGCAATGGCAAACACAGATGAGCACGGTAACAGACGTTATCGTAGATACACTTTGGCATACCAATGCAACGGCGACTAACCGAGAAGTTATAACGATCAACACGAACAGTGATGCTCGCGTAACGGTTATCGATAGTATGCCGCCTGATCACTTCATATGCTCAAACTGTAAAGTTCATGCACTCCTAACACCGTATTTAGATGCACAGAAGTATCGCCCGCCACCACCCAAAAAAACAGTATGGTTGAACAGCCCGCTGTATAGCTTGTTAGGCGCTGAGTATGATGTCTGTAAAAACCACAGCGAGTCAGCCTCAGAGGCTTCCATTCTTATTTGCTGTGGTGGCTCTGATACCGACCAACTATCCCTACAAATTGTACGCAGCTTAATTAACCATGACGTACCTTTGCATATTGTCGTCGGGCCTCTTTTTGATCCTGAGCTAGTGACTGCGCTAACAGAGCTTGCGCAACAGTACTCACACCTTACGCTACACCATAAACCAAACAGCTTGGCTCCTTTGATAGCCGCTACTAGCCTTGTCGTTGGTCGTCCAGGGCTCCTACGCTATGAAGCAGCAGCATTAGGTCGACCCGCTGTTTATCTGGGTAAGGGTTTCGCCTACCGAGACTATTATCGTGGGTTTAACGAATCAGGTATTGCTACCATTTTCTTTGATACGGACAATCAAGGAATCAATGACTTTTCGGCCTATATTCAAAATGCGGCAAACAGTATCAAAGCCAACACGTTCAGCAGAGACAACTACACCGCCAGCTCTCTTGTCGATACCAACGGTGCTCAGCGTTTCGTCGACGCACTGGTACATTAAGCTGTAAGGACATTAAACCAATGCCAATCAACCTAGAAAACAAAGTGTTGGGCCCTGACGAGAAAGCGCTTTTGATTGCTGAAGTCAGCGCTAATCATGATAAGGACTTGGAGCAAGCACTCGCACTTGTTGATATCGCAGCCGATACCGGTTGGGACTGCTTAAAGCTTCAGACTTACAGCGCTGACTCATTAACGGTACGCAGCGAACACGCATCCATGCAAATCGATGCAGTGTGGGGCAAAACGAATTTGCACGAACTCTACCAGAGTGCTTGCATGCCTATGGAATTCCATAAGCCTCTTTTTGATCGAGCTCGAGAACGTAACTTGCTCCCGTTTACCTCTATTTACGACCCTAGAGATCTAGACTTTATTGAGGAGCTCGGTTGTAGCCTCTATAAAATTGCATCATTCGAACTCACCTTTGATGCGTTGTTAGCAACGGTTGCGCAAACAGGTAAGCCGATAATACTGTCTACTGGAATGGCAACTTTGCCCGAAATTGAACACGCGCTAGAAGTCTTGGACAAGAACAATGCCTCAGTCGTTATTTTACTGCACTGCTGCTCTTCCTACCCAGCTCCTATTGATCAGATAAATCTTAATGCCATGCTAAACATAGGTAATACGTTTAAGCGAGAAGTTGGCTATTCAGATCATACTGTTGGCTCGCTTGCGGCACTAACCGCAGCCTCCATGGGCGCTGTCGCTATTGAAAAACACTTTACTAACGATGCCACACGACAAGGTCCAGATCATCGATTCTCTGCAACCCCTGAGATCATGCGTCAGATTGCCGAAGGTATAGAGCAAATACACCAACTAAAAGGGAGTAGCGAAAAGCGGACAACTGACGCCGAGCTAGTCTCTCGAGAAAAGGGGCGCCGATCAGCCTTCGCCTTACACGCGCTGTCAGCAGGCCACACTATCACTGAACAAGACTTCCGATTTGTTAGGCCTAACGCTGGTATTCCAGCGAATACCGACCTGCCTCTGGTTGGGCAAAAATTGACAACAAACGTCGAGGCCGGTCACCCTATCCGCTACTCGGACATAGCATCATGAAGACAGTTGCCATCATGCAGCCAACCTTGATGCCTTGGTTGGGTTACTTTGCACTGATGGATTCCGTTGATACCTTTATCTATCTTGATGATGTGCAGTACGTTAAGCGAAGCTGGCAATCTCGAAATAGGATAAAAACCCTGCAAGGTGAGTTGATGTTGTCTTTACCTGTCAACAAAGTAACAACGACAAACCGCATAAAAGATGTGAAGATATCTGAAACACATAACCACACAAAATTCATGAAAACATTAGAGGGAAATTTAGGAAAAGCACCCTATTTTTCACTCTGCGAATCTATTGTGGAAAATGCCTACAGTGAGTCAGAAGACTTCCTAGCCCGATTTAACACAGGCATCATTAATCGAGTAGCCAGAGCATGTGGAATTCAAACGCAACGAATTTTAGCGTCCTCTCTTGAGGTTGAAGCACAAGAGAAAACAGAACGATTACTGGCATTTTGCAAACATCTCAATGCCGAAAACTACTTATCACCCGTGGGCTCGTTTAATTATTTAAAACAAAACAACCCCTTCGCGAATAGTAGCGTGAGCTTGTCCTTTCAAACCTACAAACACCCTGAATATGGTCAAGGCTCAGGCGCATTTCTGCCGCATATGGGGTGTTTGGATGCGTTATCTTGGGTTGGACCAGACAAGCTCCTTGAAGTTATCCAATCAGGCAATGATGCCCCGCTAACCATTGAACAACTCGCCTTAGCAAATGCGGCGTAAAGGGACAACAAGGTGAAGCACACTGATTGCATTATCGCAGGCGGCGGATTCCCCGGAATCTACGCAGCGTGGCGGTTAGCAAAATCTGGAAAAAAAGTGTGCTTGCTAGAGGCTAGCGATTCTCTGGGTGGGGTTATGAGGTCACGCCAGTGGAACGGTTACTGGCTGGACAACGGCACACACAACTTGGATATCAGGAGTGAGGATGCCTATGAGTTTTACTCTGATATATTGCAAGATGAGTTAAGCATACTTAACAATCACGATTGGGCCAGCACCACTGACACTACCTATACCCTTGGCTTCGAGATGCCAGACTTTAGCATCGACAACATGCCCCTAGCCCTCACCGCTTTGAGCGAAATTTCAGATCTAAAAAAGCAAACAAGCTACCTGTCTGAAACGTGCAATCAAACCTTTCTAGAATGGTACGAAGCTTCATATGGCCCCAGCCTATGTGCGGCAATACACCCGATATTAGAAAAAATCACCGGGGGCCATACCCATCAAATTAGCTCCGCTGGCAAAAACACACTGTCTATGTTGCTACGGCCCAAACTCGCTGACGATAGCACCATGATTCGCTGTAAGGAATCTTCTGAGTTTCTTAACGCCCGCCTAGGTGTCACGCGGCATTGCGGCGACACTCGTTTTGCAGGGGACATCACAGCCGCTCGGTTCGCCTATCCAGCACAACATGGCCTAGGAGGGTTTTGTGATCGGGCAACAGTACGTTTACAAGAGTTGGGGGTAGACCTTCAGTTTAATAGCGCGGTTGAAGCCATTGAATCCGACTCCACCTCTATCACTGTTAAGACTGCCCAAGAACACGTATCAGGCGACTCGCTGCTCTGGACGCTACCAGACCACCTGCTATCCAAGATAACGGGCATTGCCGACACCACCGTGACTAAACTTTTACCCGTTGGATATTGTATTTATGCTTTCGAGGTCCCCTCGGCTGCTGTTATAGGCCCTGATTATTTACATGATTACTCGACTCAGCGACTCCCCTACCGATACAGCAGACCTGGCGTCTACAGCCAACAACAGCCCAACAAGAATTTGACGGTAGTTATGGCAGAAGTTCCTGCACAACCAAGTGACCAAGCATCATTGATGGAATCATCTATGCTTGAACGTGTCTGGGAAGATTGTAAAACATCCGGGTATATTCAAACGGATTGCGAATATCTGGATGCGTGCTGTTGGAACATACCAGTCGCTTTTACACTGCCCACGAGCGAATGGGCGACAGAGCACGCCCGTATCAAACAGCAACGCGAAACCTTGCATCCACGCATTGCCCATATCGATGCCGGTAGCCGTGGACGTGCAGCATTTATCAAATATTTTAATGAACAACTTAGCGTAACTTTACAATGACTTTTGAGAAGGAACAAACTGAGCTCATCGAGCACTACCAATCGTTGCTGGCCGAGCACGGAGATTCCCCCCAAGCTCTCCAATATCGAGATGCAGAAAGTCAATTTGCTCGATTCAAGGTTCTTAGTGAAGTTGCCTCTCCGCTATCGTCTGTACTCGATGTAGGGTGCGGCCTGGGTCATCTTTATTACTATCTGAAATCGGCCGGTTTCTCAGGCAAATACGTCGGTGTTGATATCGTTCCTGAGTTTGTAGAAATGGCTGCGAACAGTTTTCGAGATGATAAAAACGTCACTATTTCACTAGCAAGCGGGCTCGAGCCTCTGCCAACGGGAACCGATTACGCGTTGCTCTCAGGTGTATTTAACAACCGCATGGACAACAACTTAGCATTTATGCAGGAAACGTTGCAGCGCATGTTTAGCGCCGCTAACAAGGGCATTTCTTTCAATGCAATGTCAACGTATGTCGACTACTACGATGAAAACCTATACTACGTGGACCCTATGCAGGTTTTTGCATTTTGTAAAAATGAACTAGGAGGCCATCCTGTACTACGACATGACTATGCGCTAAGCGAAAATGGCTACCCATTTGAATTTGCCATGTACGTTTATAAAGAACCTCAGCAATAATTATGCAGCTCTGCGCATTGCCAGAGACTCAAACAGTAATTCTGCAGCGACCCAGTCCTCCTCCGTATCTATGTCTTGCACACGCCAACGGGGAATAGGTAACGGACAACTCGTTCCTTCGTAAGGCGACCTACCTTGGCTCCAAGCATCTGACGTGCCCCAGTAAAACTGACCACAGTCATGCCATGCTTCCTCTAAGTCCTGGCTTCGCGATGCGTACAACACGGGATCAAACATCTCCAAGCATCCGTTAGCACCTACTTTGACTGCCCGTTGTATCGGGTGTGCAAACGTTGTCACGGGTATGACGAAGTCATTGTTCGTCAAAAGACTCAAACCTTGCCGTATATCGTCAGCTTGAACGAAAGGTGCGGTTGCATACAAGCAACACACCGGTAATTGCGCATCGTTAAATTCAGTAAATTGACTGCTTGCCCATTCGATAGCGTGTGTAACCACAGCCATGGTAGAGGCATGATCATCCGCTAAGTCTACGGGTCGTCGGAAAGGAACTAAGGCACCCGCCTCTTCGGCGATACGAGCAATTTCTTCACAATCAGTTGACACAATTATTTGTTCAAAACAGCCTGTTTTTTGCGCAGCTTCGATTGACCATAAAATCATCGGTTTTCCCGCAAAGGTGCGGATGTTCTTTTTGGGGATTCGTTTAGATCCACCCCTTGCTGGAATAATGCAGAGCGTCATGAAATTTACCCAAAATCACTATTTGGAAACAGATGTAACCATGACGTTGCCAAACGCATGCCGTGTGTTCACAAGCTCTAGCAAAAGTAACCCATCGGATATCAACAAATGTAGGTGTTGGCAGAGACATTGAACCTTAACGGTAACGGTATTGGTCTAGTTTTCCGCGTAACGGTTCAATGGCCACTCTACATTTTCTTCGTGAGGAAGCAATTTTGTCTTATCAATTTTCGGAAAATTCGTGGGGTGAGCGCTATATCGATAACCTCAATCGCCAGGCTTTTGTGCCGGCGCCTTCGGCCAGTTATTTCGACGATCATACGAGCATTGATTTCGACCGGCCTGACGTGATGTATATCGTTACAGGCTCAGACTCCGCTTTATTCATACGCTATATGGCCGAGCGCGTCACTAAGGTTGGCACACGAATCGTATTTATTGAGCCGGATGATATTTACAATTCTTTAATACAGGATTGTGGAGATATCATATCCAGTGATGGGACACTTTTGAATAATGCGGGTGGGACGATAACACTACACTCACAAAGTAACTGGAAAAACGAAGTTTTCAACGGCACTGATCACACGTGGTTCTTGGGTGGTGAAATTGAGCTTCTAGAGTCACAGGCTTGCTTGACCGACTACACCCAATCTTACTTGCCGTTGTATAAGGAAATTCGTAGCGCTATCGACAAGCGGCGCTTTGATGTTAGTGCCGAACTTGGCAATCAAACATTTGCCAGAACACAGATCATCAACGCTACAGATAACGTGTTGCCACTCTTGTCTGATTTGACATTCGGTCAAGACCACACAGCCATTGTACTTGGCGGTGGCCCTTCTTTAGATTTACACATAGAGTGGGTTGTTGAGAACCGTGAAAAGCTCTTTATCGTGGCTATATCCAGACTCTGTGAAAAATTGCAGTCACTGAATATCAAGCCTGACGTTGTAGTCAGTATTGATCCGTACTTTTATTCCTACGATGTCAGCAAGCACGGCTTGTTGTGGGACGATGTGCCATTGATTTGCGGGTACCATGCTTCGCCGCAGCTTGTCCAAGAATGGCGCGGGCCAAAATTTTTCCTAGGTACTCGCCTGCCTTGGATCTCGACAAAAAGTGAAATAGCGCTCAATACAGTTGCTGCAGGCGGCCCCACCGTTAGTCATACAGCCATAGTCGTAGCTGCCAACCTCGGTTTCAAACAGATTTTGATGACGGGTGTGGATCTTTGCTACTCATCAGTAAATACTCACAGCAAAGACTCTCCTGAAGCGGCCTTTCAAAGCTTGCCTAGTTTGTATGACGCACAAGTGGAAACTTACAATGGACAAATGGCAGGTACGCAATATCGCATGCAACGCAGTGTGCAAAGCCTGGAATTCCTTGGTAAATCTATAAACCAAAACACTAGTGTATTGTTTAATTTGAGCGAGCATGCTGCAAAAATTGACTGTATACCTTACACATCTACCGATGACGTTTTGTTGCCAGTATCAAAGCCTTCATTTGAAGAACATACTGAGCAATATCGTAATTTTGATTTCCTAAAAGATCTGCACGCACTACAAACGAACGTAACTGATGCAAAGACCCAATACCATCTAATTATAAGATCTTGTCAGCAAGCGCAACAAATCATTGCTCGGATGTACAAACCCTCAGAAGCACATAAAAAAGGTTTTTATAACGCAAAGCTCGACAAAATTGATCAGCGTATTGAAAAACGTGCAGCCGATTACATGTACTCCATAAAATACTACCAATCTAAGGATCTAACGGCATTGCAAAGACCTAGCGGGTTTGACGAAATGGATGAGTCAGCACTCGAGGCATGGATAAGCGACTATTATAAAATTCACTCAGACGGTGCAAAAATATTTTTGAGCATGATCGAAAACGTAGAGTACCGACTTCGATTACGCATTAATGAGTTTTCTGGTGAAACATCAGTCAGAGACCTACTAAATGCCTGGGACGCTGATCAAACACCAGGGCGAATCATGACCTATTCCAACACTGGATGGGATGATGACACTCAGACACTCATCAACAAAGCGCAGGATGCATTCATAGGAACAGTCAATGATACGGATACGAGACTGTCTAGAAAGTTGAAATCCTATAATTTGGATATCGACAATTGCATGCGCTCCCTTACGTTTCTGTACAACATCAAGAACACCACTGATTTGCTCAGTTTGAGTGAAAACCTTAAAGGCAGCACATGGCCTGGCGACGTACTTCGCAGTTTTGCACTCGGACTCATCGATGAGTTAGACGCACAACACGAAAGTTCAATTGTTCATTTTCAATCAATTATTGATGTCTGCAGCGGGCGATTGGCTGATCAATCAGAAACGTTAGGCACCATGCAACGCATCATTGAGGAGTCTCTGGTGAGAATGACTCAAGCCTATCTGTCAACGAATGAACCAGATCAAGCATGCTCGGCACTGGGCACCCTTTGTGAGATGCTCCCACAATACATCATGTCATACGCAAAGCTATTAAACCTGTGCGGCAACACCGATTCATCGGTCGAACTGCTAAGCGTTTATATAGAGAACTTTCCGACACACTGGCAAGCAGCTCAACTGATGTCTGATATCTTAGCGGGTGCAAATAGACGAGATGAAGCTGACTTAGCTAAGACGCTTAGCCTGAGCATGCGAAATAACAGCGCTGTATCAACAACTAAAAAAGCGGCCTAATTAGGCTGCTTTTGCAAGATGCTGCGAGGCTAGCAATGCTTCAATAACCCGATCTTGTTCTTGGTTCTTCATGGAGCCAAAGATGGGTAAAGACAAGGTTCTATTGTAGTAAGCCTCAGCCTGTGGGTAGTCCCCCAACCGATGACCCAGAGCCTGATAATAGGGCTGAGAATGCACAGGTATGTAGTGCACATTGACACCAATCCCTTGGTTTATCATCGCGTGATATAACTGCCTGCGCTCGTCACCTTGTCCATTTTTACTAGACGATAAAATCGGGTACAAATGCAACGCTGAATAACTATCACTAGACTGGTAAGGCCGTGTCAAGTCCATGCCTGTTAGCTCTGCATCATAACGACTTGCTAGCTCATGCCTTCGAGCCACATAGGCATCTAATCGCTCAAGCTGACTTAGACCCAGCGCTGCTTGAATGTCAGTCAATCGGTAATTAAGTCCTAGTGTTGTTTGCTGGTAACGCCATGGCTCATCAGTATCGTTATTTGATTTATTGACACCATGAGTACGCAGTAGTTTCATCCGCTCATGGAGAGCTCTCTCATTACACAGTGCTAATCCGCCTTCGCCTGTCGTTATAATTTTTACAGGATGCAGACTAAACACACAAATATCGCTGTACTCGCCATTACCGATAGGCTTATCAAGATAGCGTCCACCGATGGCATGAGACGCATCTTCAATGACGCGAAAATTATATTCATCGGCGAGTTGACTAATTCGGAGCATGTCACAAGACTGTCCCGCAAAATGAACGGCGATTAGCACCTTAGGCAATACGCCGCCAGAGTCGCTAGCCGCTTTCAATTTTATGGCTAGGGCATCAGCACACAAATTGTAAGTGCGAGGATCGATATCAACAAAATCAACCTCTGCACCGCACAAACGCGCGCAATTAGCTGATGCCACAAACGTGTTAGGAGATGTCCATACGTTATCGCCAGGCCCCACCTCTAGTGCAAGGCAAGCCAAATGTAATGCAGAGGTTGCGCTATTAACAGCCAGCGCATGAGCAGAGCCGCAGTAACTGGCAATGGATGATTCAAATAGTTCTACTACGGGTCCCTGAGTAATGAAGTCTGATTGCAAAACACGAGCAACCGACTCTTTGTCAGCCTGAGTAATCTCTTGTCGACCATAGGGGAGTATGTTCACGGATGGACCTTTGCAAAAGTACTGATACTGCTAGGCAGCATCTTGTTGGGCACAGCGTTTAAGCCAAAATTGAAGTGCCTCAGCATTCATCCAATCGTTATTAGTTGCGCTGTTGTATTCAAAACCTTCGGCGACTTTCACACCCTCTTTTATTCGAGCAGGATCAACAGACCAATTGTGAATGGCAGGAAGAATTTTGTAATAGTTTGGATACTCATAGGTACTGTATGAATCCTCCACACTAATCATTTGCTCATGCAACTTTTCACCGGGTCTAATTCCTATTATGTTGTGTTTCGCATTGGGAGCTACAGCTTTAGCAATATCGCCAATGGTCATAGACGGAATTTTACGAATATAGATTTCGCCACCCACCATATCGTTAAACGCTGTCCAAACAGCTTCAACGCTTTGATTGAGCGAAATCATGAAACGCGTCATTCTAGGATCGGTTATCGGTAGTACGCCCGTTTTGGCTTGTTCTTGGAAAAACGGAATAACAGAACCTCGAGAACACATAACGTTACCGTAACGCACAACCGAAAAACTCGTTGTTTTATCGCCACTGTAGGCATTGCCTGCAACAAACAGCTTATCTGACGCTAATTTAGTGGCACCGTACAAGTTAGCTGGGCTACTCGCCTTATCGGTTGACAACGCGACTACTCGCTTCACCTTCCGATCAATGGCTGCATCAATGACATGCATGGCACCGTCTATGTTAGTTTTTATACATTCAAACGGGTTGTACTCAGCAGAAGGCACTATTTTCATAGCGGCTGCGTGTACGACATAGTCAACGCCATCCATTGCACGATATAGCCGGTCCTTATCGCGCACATCGCCGATAAAGAAACGGATGCGAGGATCGTTGTCAAAAACCTTCGCCATATCCCACTGTTTCATTTCATCACGGGAATAAATGATGATTTTCTTGGGATTACAGTTATCCAGAGCCTGCTTAACAAAAGCATGCCCAAAAGAGCCGGTTCCACCAGTGACCATAATGGTCGAATTTTTAAACAACTGATTCACTCCTCTAACACGTGAGCCTTATAGCCACCTAGATTCTACTGACAGGCCCAACGGTGTTGGCATTTTTTTGCGGATACGGCATTAGGTGCATGTAGAGTGCCGTAGCTACACCCAATGTCCAGACAAGTAACCTCACCAATATAATCGTGTCTGCGGTTATTTGCGCAATTTGAACCATATCCATCGTATTTAGAGACGGGTCTAGCGTCAGAAACCGTGTATGATTTCCCGCATCGCACGGTTCTGCAAAGATGAAAAGGGAACAAGGTTCAATGCCTTGGCTGCCCCCGCAACTGTTCGTGATGATGTTTTTACTATATCCCACTGAGTCTTGATACTCGGGAAGGGTGTAAAAACAACGGGTTATACCCGCCATCACAAGCCAGGAGACCTGCCGTTCGATACCGTATCCACAACCAGGCGGGGTGTCTGGTGGTTGTCGGGGAGAACGCGAAATGTCTACACGACAACTCCGTATCTCCATCCGCCACCTATGCCCTGTTTGAACGAAATTTGGGGTTTTTAGGTGTGAATATCTCACCAACGACAATTGCCGCTTTTCTTACCATGTCTCTGGTAGGTTTTGTCGCGCATGCCCAAACGACCGATAACGATCAACTCCAGAGTGACTCCCTGGAAACGCTAGAAGCCATCGGCACTAGTCATTACAGAACCGGCGACGTTGTCGATGAAGAGGCGACCCTAAGCCGCGTAAGACTCGGACGTGAGGCGTTGGTTCGTTCCCCTACTGCCCTGGCCGAAGTAATTGCCCGCGAAACAGGCATTCAATATCGTCAATCTGGCGGATTTGGAAGTTACTCAACAGTGAGTATACGCGCCGCAAGCGCCGCTCAAACAGGCGTGTACTTAGACGGAATTTTGCTCAATTCCGGTGGCAATCCGGTTATTGATCTCTCTACATTAGAAATTCTCAATTTAGGTGGCGTTGATGTCTACCGCGGTGGCACCCCTTCACAATTGGGTCACGGTGGTATCGGTGGAGCAATTAATCTGACCACACTACAACTCACAGCAGACTCAGATGCTAAAAATCGTATTCGCTTAGAAGTGGGCAGCCACGCCCAAAAAGGCGTTCAGCTCTCCCATCAGTCCAAACAGGGTAAGTGGGATGTAGTCGCCGCCGCTAGCCGACGGCAAAGTGAGAATGATTTCCAGTACCTCAACAAAAACGGCACACCGCTTAACCCAAACGATGATGAAGTTCAGCGTCGTGAAAATGCCTATGCTAAGCGCTCCTCCGCGCTATTTCGAGCTGGCTACAAGCACCGCGACGATAGCCGTACCGATATCACTTTGCAGTTCTCAGCACGTGAACTAGGAGTACCTGAATGGCGCAACTTGCCGGACAACCAGTCCACGTATGACACACGCACCGCTCAACTGCAGCTGTCTCATATTATCGATAATGTAGGCGGATGGAACTCACGACAAAACGCTTATTGGCATAACGATAAAAATCAATTTAAAGACCCAGAGAGTCAAATCGGACTCGGTGCTCAGGACACCACTAATCGCATGCGCACACTGGGTGCGAAAAGTTATTGGGAGTACCCAGGCGATTCTGGCACCCTAGGTTTATCCATGGACTTTCGCCGTGAGTCACTCGTGTCAGACGAGAGAATGACCGATTTCGCAGACTACGATGCCGATCGTGATAAATGGCTGCTTACAGGTCAGTACACTTGGTTCGATAGTTCTGATAAGTGGACACTAAGCCCCTCAGTACATTGGCAAAGTAATCAATTTTATGGCAACCGACGCACAGGCAATACCACATCAAATGATAGGAGTAGCGCCAAAGAACCTGGCGCTCAACTCGGCGTAGCCTACCAAAGCGACGGCCCCATCAGTGTGACAGCGAATGTTGGCAGTTATTTTCGCAGCCCCTCATTTGGCGAACTATACGGCTCTATAGGACTGATCAACGGTAACCCTGATCTGCAACCAGAAGAGGGACTCAATGCTGATGTAAGCGTTGTCTATACCCAATCAGACTATGAATTTTCAGCCGGCGCATTTGTCAGTGATCGTGATGAATTGATTGTTACTACCTTCGACTCTCGCGGCGTAGGACGACCCATCAATTCTGGTAAAGCGCTTGTGCTCGGAATTGAACTGAGCACTCAATGGCAACTATCTGAGCAAGTCACCCTAACAAGCAACTTAACGTGGCAGTCCCCAAAGAACCTAGATCGAACCGCCGATTTTTACGATAAGTTTTTGCCAGGAGAAGCGCAACTAGCATGGTTTACCCGCGCCGAATACGCATTGCCTCGCTGGTCTGTCTGGTACGAGCTTGATATTCAACAACGTAAATTTTACGACAGAGCCAACATTCTGCCGGCCGCTGATACAACGCAGCACGCGCTGGGAATCATGTGGCGTCCACAGCATTGGCGTGTTTCTTTATCAGCCCATAACTTAGGTGATGACACCGTGGAAGACTTCAATGGTTTTCCCAAACCTGGGCGAACATTTTCACTCAACCTAACCCGCGATATTTAACCAACCGTATTACTGCATTTTTTCAAATAAACGATAATGACAATATGATAAACCTACCGACTCTTAACTCTCAGGCTAGCCGTACCGCCCTGCTCATCGCAGGCGTTCTCACACTCGGCGCATGCAGCAGTTCAAATGACTCGACAGCAACAACGGGCTCAGACAATACAACGAGCTTTGCATTTTCAGGTGCGCGTGCATCTGATTACTCGTCAGGTCGTATCGACCGTATTTCACTAACCAACGGCAATACTGTTGACGGTAGTTACCCTGCAACGGGTTCTGACATTGCGGTTACTACTGATGGTACTGACCTGTATCAAATTGGTCGATTTGGTATCGACTCTATTACGCGCTTTGACCCAATTGACACCTCTGTTGTCGACTACCAGTACTCTGTCAACAC